>NZ_JACJQS010000043.1:0-40620 GCF_014696755.1 Anabaena sp. FACHB-1391
TATAAACAACAGTATGTTTCTGCTAGTAAGGGAAACTATGATATTTATGTTGTCTTTGTGGAAAAGGGATTAGAGCTATTAAGAAAAGATGGCTATTTAGGTTTTATTTTACCTCATAAGTTTTTTAATGCTCAATATGGGGAAGTTATTAGAAGATTGATAGCGGAAAATAAATCATTGAATCAAATTATTTATTTTGGAGATGAACAAGTTTTT
The DNA here is from genome assembly GCF_014696755.1 of Anabaena sp. FACHB-1391. Lineage (NCBI taxonomy): Bacteria > Bacillati > Cyanobacteriota > Cyanophyceae > Nostocales > Nostocaceae > Anabaena > Anabaena sp. FACHB-1391. The sequence goes on from NZ_JACJQS010000043.1 coordinate 217, forward strand.
ACAAAAGCAACTACATACACTTGTTTACTATTTTTAAGCAAGCGGGAAAATAAAACTTTTGAATTTCAGAAGATTAATAGTTTGATTGATTGGCGTAATCATGAAAATAATAACATACTTAGCCAAACTTTTCCTATTTCTTGTATCTCTGATCGTGAGTGGAATTTTGTAAGTGAAAAAGATCAAAAATGGTTTTATAAAATTAACGAATTACCTGTAAAGTTAGGTGATATTGCTCATTTATTTGTTGGCTTACAAACTGATGCAGATGATATATTTATTCTTGAAGAAGTAGCTAGAGAAAATCAGCAAGTTCTTTGTAAATCTAAAGTAACGGGGCGCTTACATTGGTTAGAAAATGATTTTTTAAAATATTTTTTGAAGGGTTCATTAAATATTGGTAGGTATTTTCTAAAAAATGTTAATAAACGTCTGATTTTCCCTTATATAACTATCAATAATAAATCTGTTTTATTATCAGTAAATAACTATGAAAATAGATTTCCTTTAACCTGGAATTATATGCTGGAAAATCAAGAACGATTAGCAGCGAGAAATAAAGGTAATATGGATAAAAATTGGTATGGTTATGTATATCGTAAAAATCATACTCGTTTTGATTCACCAAAGTTATTAGTACCAGCAATTGCTACTGGTAGTTGTTTTGCTACTGATTTATATGGAGATTATTATTTTGTTGGTAGTGGAGGTGGTGGAGGTGGTGGATATGGTATTTCTATTTTGGAAAATATCAATATATCTTATCTGTATTTATTGGGTATTCTCAACTCTAAATTAATCAACCATTTTCTGAAGTTAATTAGTACACCATTTCGCGGAGGATATATTGCTTTGAATAAACAAGTTATAGAAAAAATACCTATTAAATTATTGGATTTATCAAAATCAAGTGATCAGTTGATTTATAATGACATGATTAAACTGGTTGAACAAATGCTTGATCTTCATCAACAACTCAATCAAGCAAACACACCCCCAGCCAAAAGAATGATTCAGCAACAAATTCAAGCCACTGATAGACAAATCAATCAATTAGTTTATGAACTATATGAATTAACTGATGCAGAAATAACTATGATTGAAAGTATTCAAAGTACATAAACTTAAATTTATTCTTCCCCTTGTCTGCGTCCTAATTCATACACTCCAGCACCCATACAAACAAGTATTCCAGTGCTAACTCCCCAGCTATTACCTAAACTGATATCTAAAATCCAGTTAGATAAACCACCAAATATTAAAAAGGGGAAAATGCTAAATAGTGAAGCATAAAAGGAATTTTGCGCTTCTCTGGCTTGACGAGTCTTGTCAAATTCTGATTGACTAGTGTATAGGAAACGTTCAGCAAAATTAAACCAGCGGTTGAGTTGTGTCGTTACCCATTCTCTAACCTGTGAAAAACTCAAATATAACGCTAAAGCCCATAAACAAGTACCAGCGATCGCAACTTTATCTATTTCAAAGCGAAAAGGCAATATATCAAACATAGCATAGTTTAACTCTCCAATTGTCAATTTTAGCGTTTATCTGTCACTAAATCCCACCATGGGGAGATTTTTTCTTGAAGTTTAAATTAATGTAGAGACATGGAACGTCTCTACAAAAATTATCTAAATTAATAAGGTACGGCTACCGGCTGATGAGTTTTTAGTTGAATTGCAGTATTATCGGCGACAATTTTCCGAAAAACATCACCGTCAATAGTTTCTTGTTCTATCAACAAATCAACCACCCGCTCCAAAATTAAACGGTTTTCCTGGATGATTTCCTTAGCTTGAATATAGCATTTGCTGACAATTTCCCGAACTGTAGCATCAATTTTAGCAGCAATTTCCTCCGAATATTCAGATTTATTCATCCAGTCCCGGTCTAAAAATACCTCATTATTATTTTGATTTTCCAAAGAAACTAGACCTAAATCAGACATTCCAAACTTTGTTACCATTTGTCTAGCCATATTAGTCACTTGTTGTAAATCATTTCCCGCACCGGTAGTCACTTCTGCTTTTCCAAAAACGATTTCCTCCGCCGCACGACCGCCCAAAGTCGCCGCAATTCGGGCTAAAATCTGGGAACGGGAAATTAAACCCTGTTCTTCATTGGGAGTAAACCAAGTTAAACCTAATGCTTGTCCCCTGGGAATTAAAGTAACTTTTTGGACAGGATCATGATCCTTAACCAACGTACCTACCAAAGCGTGTCCCACTTCATGATAAGCAATGAGGCGTTTACTTTTGCTATCTACTAAAGCAGTTCCTTCCATACCCGCAACTACTCGATCTATCGCATTATCAACTTCTAAATCGCTCACCGCTTCCTTGCGTCTTCTAGCCGTCAAAATAGCAGCTTCATTGAGTAAATTAGCTAAATCAGCACCAGTAAACCCAGGAGTGCGCCGAGCGATCGCTGCTAATGATACACTAGGGTCAATCTTCTTATTTTGAGCATGGACTGTCAAAATTTCCTCTCTTCCCTTCAAATCTGGAACGTCCACAATCACCTGTCTATCAAAGCGCCCTGGACGTAACAAAGCAGAATCTAGAACATCTGGGCGGTTAGTAGCAGCAATAATAATAATCCCCGTATTTCCCTCAAAACCGTCCATTTCCGTTAATAGCTGGTTAAGAGTTTGTTCTCGTTCATCATTTCCCCCACCAATACCCGCACCCCGTTGTCTACCTACCGCGTCAATTTCATCAATAAAAATGATACAGGGAGCATTATCCTTAGCTTTTTTGAACAAATCACGGACACGGGAAGCACCCACACCCACAAACATCTCCACAAATTCCGAGCCAGACATACTGAAAAAAGGTACACCTGCTTCACCTGCAATAGCCTTTGCTAGTAGAGTTTTCCCAGTTCCCGGCGGTCCAATTAGTAACACACCCTTGGGAATTTTCGCACCTACAGCGGTAAATTTTTCCGGCAGTTTTAAGAAAGTCACAACTTCCTCTAATTCTTCTTTGGCTTCATTCACTCCTGCGACATCAGCAAATTTGACCCCGGTTTTTGCTTCCATTTGAAAGCGGGCGCGAGATTTACCAAAACTCATAGCCTGGTTAGAAGCATTTGCAGAACGACGCAGGAATAATATCATTAAAGCCACCAGGGGTAAAATCCACATGAGATTAATTAACAACCCTACAGCAACCCTGTTTCCAGCGGAGGAAACCTCACCAAAATCAACATTTTTTTCCCTAAGTTTATTCACTAATTCTGGATTTTGCTCTAAAAGGCGCACCTGTAGAGGAGGTGTATTCGGCTTTTGTCCAGTTAAATAAACCCTAGCTATCTGCTCAGTTTGATCCAATTCAACCTTTTTAACTTCGCCTTTATCCGCCTTCTGAATTAACTCCCCATAAGTTAAAGAATTACGCTCTGTTTTTTGCTGCGCTAAAACGGGACTAGCACCAACTATACCAGGTAACATTATCAACCCAGCAGCTATCATACCAGTTAAAACATGAGTTGAAGACGAACCTGATAAATGCTGTTTGTGCAAAGAATTTTTGTGCAAATTTTTCATAATAGTTATCCTTTATGGCTGTTTTTCTGAGAACTTGTCATATCTAGAAATTACAGTTTCCTGATCTAGTGTAACTGCCAGACTTGATTATTAACAGGTGATAGGACAGAAGGTGACAGGTAACAGCTTATATTGTATTAGGAAGAATAGAAGACCTATTGCTTAAACCCAAGAAAAGAGCCGCAATAGTTCCAGTTACAGAGATTTCACCTTCAGCAATGCACTTAAATACTGAATCTATAGAAATTAAAACTACTTCTATTTCCTCAGTAATATCCAGATTTTGTTGTTCTCCTACTTTCACCACATTTTCCGCTAAAAATAAATGTATTTGATTAGTGTCTTTACTGGGTTTATCATAAAGGGTTGCGATTTTTCGCACATCTTCTGCCCAATAGCCCGTTTCTTCGCGTAATTCCCTGACTGCTGCGCTTTCTGGATTTTCTATATTTACGTCAAATCTACCCGCAGGAAGTTCCATGACAAATTCCCCTATAGCGTGTCTATATTGACGCACAAAAATAATCTCTTGATTTTTAGTAATGGGTAAAATTATGGCAACATCTGGTTTTATACTGATAAAATAGTCGTCTATGATTTTACCATTTGGCAATTCTATCTGATCTTGTCGAATTTGACACATTGGCTCATTTATGACCATTTTTGAGCTTAGTATTTGCCATTTCTGTAAATTATTCATAATTTCATGACCGAAAATATGGGATACAAGCCCCGTCCTAGAAGGACGGCTTTTCTTGATTCTTAATATACTCCTTTTCCCGATTTTATATACTTATGCAAATTAATTTTCAACCTTTTACCGTTAATAAACGATTTCCCTTAACAATTAGTCGCGGAACAACAGCACAATCAACAAATATTTGGTTACAAATCGCACAGGAAGGGATTGAAGGTTGGGGAGAAGCATCTCCCTTTGGGGTGGGTAACTACAGACAAACTACTGAGCAAATCATCAATACTATTGAGCAAATTATACCTATACTTCAGAAATTTAGCCCTTGGCAAAGACAGGAAATTGAGTCACTATTAGAACAAATGCAAATTCCTTCCGCCGTTAAAGCAGCCTTAGATATGGCATTACACGACTGGATAGGTAAGCGATTAGGTTTACCTTTATGGCAACTTTGGGGACTAAATAAAAGTGCTATAGTATCAACATCGGTAACAATTGGGATTAATTCCCCAGCAGGTGCCAAAGCCAGAACCCAAGACTGGTTACAATTTATGGATGTGCAGTTATTCAAAGTCAAACTAGGTTCAACTCAAGGAATAGAAGCAGATCAAAAAATGTTTTTAGCCGTACGGGAAGCAACAGGGGAAAGAGATGTATTTGTTGATGCTAACGGAGGTTGGAATTTAGCAGATGCTATTAATATGTGTAGTTGGTTAGCTGATTTGGGGATAAAATATATAGAACAGCCCTTAGCAAGAGGTGAAGAAGCAAATTTAGCTAAGTTGAAAAAACATTCCCCCTTACCCATTTTTGCGGATGAAAGTTGCTTTACTAGTGCGGATATTCCCCAATTAGCTGATAATGTAGATGGAATTAATATTAAATTAATGAAATCTGGGGGAATTACCGAGGCCATGCGAATGGTACATACAGCCAAAGCTCATAATTTACAAGTGATGTTTGGCTGCTATTCTGATAGTTCTCTGGCTAATACCGCCGCTTTACAACTTGCACCACTAGCTGATTATTTGGATTTAGATAGTCATTTGAATTTAATTGATGATCCTTTTAGCGGTGCGCTGGTAGAGAATGGGAGAGTTTTGCCAAATAATTTACCTGGTTTGGGAGTAAAATACAGTGCGTCTGTCGCTTAATCAAAAAATAGCAATTCTTCTTCATGAGGGAATTACTGGAGTTCAGGGAAAAACAGGGTTATCAATTTTACGCTATAGTGAATCCCCTATTGTGGCTGTAATTGACAGAGAATCTGTAGGTAAATCTTTAGTAGAGTTAACAGGTATTCAGCGAGATGTGCCGATTGTGGCATCTATGACAGCAGCATTACAGTATAAGCCGGAGGTTTTGGTAATTGGGATTGCTCCCAAAGGTGGTGCTGTTCCTGATGATTATTGGGCTGATATCAAAGATGCTCTCAAAGCCGGAATGTCCTTGGTAAATGGATTACATACACCCCTAGCGAATATACCTGAATTAAATGCCCTCCTCAAACCAGGACAATTAATTTGGGATGTACGGAGAGAACCAGCCAATTTAGATGTAGCATCTGGACTGGCGCGGAATCTACCCTGTCGCCGAGTTTTGACAGTGGGGACAGATATGGCCATTGGAAAAATGTCCACTAGTCTAGAATTACATCGGACGGCTAAATTATGGGGTATCCGTTCTAAGTTCTTAGCCACTGGTCAAACTGGGTTAATGTTGGAAGGAGAAGGGGTGGCTTTAGATGCTGTGCGGGTAGACTTTGCGGCTGGTGCGGTGGAACAGTTAGTGATGCGTTTTGGTCAACATTACGACATTCTGCAAATTGAAGGACAAGGTTCTCTTTTACACCCTGGTTCAACAGCCACTTTACCGTTAATTCGCGGTTCTCAACCTACACATTTAATATTAGTGCATCAAGCGGGACAAACTCACAACCGTAATAATCCCAGTATACCGATTCCCCCATTACCGGAAGTGATCCAAATGTATGAAATCGTTGCCCGTGGTGCTGGTGCTTTTGGGAACATCAATGTGGTGGGTATAGCTTTAAATACCAGGAATTTAGAGGAATTAGAGGCAAAAAATGCGATCGCTCAAATCATAACAGAAACCGGACTACCTTGTACAGATCCCATTCGTTTCGGGGCTGAATTGTTGTTGAATGCAGTTATGCAAAATTAGAAGCATGGCAGAAAAAATCTTGAATATTCTGCACAAATGCTAAAGTATTTTCCAGGTGAATATTATGTCCAACATCATGAATTATTTGTAATTTAGCAAACTTACATTTTTCAGTTATTGCTATATTAATATCAATAAATTTTTGATCTTCTTCTCCCACCAATAATAGGAGAGGAATAGTATTTTCTGTGAGTAATTCCCATAAACAAGGTTGAGAACCTGTTCCCATAAACTGCAATGATTTAACTAAATTTGGGGGATGATTTGTTAATCTACTTGCGATCATACATTGGTATTGGGGATGATTTTTAATCTTCCCAAAAATCCGTTGTTGATACCAATTATTGAGAAAGTGATAAAAATCATCTTTATTGATTATTCTCGTTAATTTCCTAGCTATTTGAGCATCACTTTTAATTCTAGCTAACCTGGCCATTTCTGTTGCTAAACCAGGGGAAGCAGATTCTAAAATAACCTTAATAAACCTACTGGGAAAATGGAGAGTGAGATATAAAGCTAATCTTCCTCCCAGAGAATAACCAATTAAATAGCATTGGTCAATTTTTAATTTATCTAATAATTGTATAATGGCTGTGGCTGTAGATGGCATGGTATAGTATTCATCATCTAAAACCTGAGTTTTTCCATGTCCAGGTAAATCAATAATCAGATAGGAAAAATCATCAAATAGTAATTTGATGACTTGATCAAATTCATAAATATTACCCATAAAACCATGTAATAATAGAATTATTGGTTTATGTGCATTATGATTTAAAAAATAGTGAAATTGATATTGATTCCCAGTCATAAATACCGCAGTCAAAAGTTAAGAATTAGGGTAAAAATCTATCTAAAGCGGCTTTTAATTGTTCAATTTCCGATTCTATATTACCTTCTTCGGCAGCTCTAGCGATACACTCAGTTAAATGTTCATCTAGCACAATGCGTGCTACCTTATCTAATGCACCACGGACAGCCGCAATTTGTAATAATACATCAGGACACGAAGTATTTTGTTGTACCATATTTTTAATACCACGTACATGGCCTTCTATGCGCGAAAGTCGGTTAATAATCCGCCGTAAAGACTCTTCACTGTGGACATGAGAATGTGTATGATCTGTATGATTGTGATGGTGTGAATGGTCTCCCGGCTCTAATGTAGCTAGGGATTCGTTAGTTAGTGGGTTTGCTCCATTATTCATGCTATTATACTGACATTTGTTTTGGCATTTTGGCATTAACTAGTATTTTAGCTTGAAAAAAATAGATTCCACAACATCAAAGAAACTTAAAATTGAGTCAAAATGTCAATAAACAGAAATTCTGAATCTGATCTGTAAAAATAAGTGTAGATAGATTTATCAAGAAACAGCAAAAATTAGGCTTGTAGATTAGGTTGTGATTATGCGATTTCCCCAAATATCCCCGTCTATCCGACAACTCAGTACCCATATTTTAGCGATTTTTATGGGAGTGCTGTTAACTGTTACCTCCCTGCGGGTGTTACCTTCAGTAGCAGAACCGGGTCCAAATCCTGTCACGGAGTCATTAACAAAAGTGGCTCAAAAGCCATCTTCCGCTGCGGCTGCGATTGGTGGTCATAGTTTTGTGACAACAGCAGTGAATCGTGTGGGATCAGCAGTAGTAAGAATTGATACAGAAAGAACAATTACGCGCCGCAATGATCCTTTTATGGAAGATCCCTTTTTTCGGCGGTTTTTTGGTGATAGTTTTCCCCAACAATCACCGACTGAACAGTTACGGGGTTTAGGTTCTGGTTTTATTATTGACAAAAGCGGTGTCATTCTTACCAATGCTCACGTAGTGGACAAAGCTGATAAAGTCACAGTCCGTCTGAAAGATGGTCGCACTTTTGAAGGTAAAGTCCGTGGTATTGATGAAGTTACAGACTTGGCTGTAGTTAAGATTAATGCTGGTAATGATTTACCCGTAGCACCTTTAGGTTCTTCTCGTAATGTTCAGGTGGGAGATTGGGCGATCGCTGTTGGTAATCCGTTAGGATTTGATAATACCGTTACTCTGGGCATTGTCAGCACCTTAAAACGTTCTAGCGCTCAGGTTGGTATCAGCGATAAACGGTTAGACTTCATTCAAACCGACGCAGCGATTAACCCTGGTAACTCTGGTGGACCATTATTAAATGGTTTAGGAGAAGTAATTGGAATTAATACAGCAATTCGCGCCGATGCCATGGGGATTGGCTTTGCAATTCCTATTGACAAAGCTAAAGCGATCGCTACTCAATTACAACGCAATGGGAAAGTAGCTCACCCCTACTTAGGTGTACAAATGGTGACATTAACACCAGAATTAGCAAAACAAAATAACAGTGATCCCAACTCCATGTTGATGATTCCTGAAGTCAAAGGAGTTTTAGTCTTGCGGGTTGTTCCTAATTCTCCCGCTGCAATTGCGGGTATCCGTCGTGGAGATGTGATTGTGCAGATTGACAATAAAGCTATCACCAGTGCGGAACAATTACAATCTATAGTAGAAGACAGTACCCTGGGTCAAGCCTTGCAGGTAAAAATCCAAAGAGGTAATCAAACACAAATACTTTCAGTTCGTACCGCTGAATTGAAAGACCTTTCTTAATCAATAAATCCCTGACTTTTTAAATAGGTCGGGGATTTTTTAAAATTTGCCCATTGTTGGTCTAGATTGTGCGATCGCAATTTTTTGATGGCGCGATTTAGAAAGAATTCGTCTTCACAGAAGTATAAGTATGTTGGCATAGTAGTACGGCAATTGTATTGCCGTACATGAGCGTTAGCTCTAAACCCATTATTAAGATAATATTACATAGCAAATCCCTAAGTTATACATTCTGTGATAATCTAAATCTTAAAGATACTTATTTTTTTCTGTTACAAATTGTTAAGGATTAACTATGGACCCTATCTATTTAATTATTGCTGCTTTGAGTGCTGGTGCTACTGCTGCTGCTAAGGATACCGCAGGAACAGCCGTCAAAGATGCTTATCTAGGTTTGAAAACGTTGATTAAGAAGAAGTTTGCAGAGCAAGGGAAAACTGATTCATCAACAATTCTGGATAAATTTGAACAGAAACCAGAAAAGACAAAAGCTCTTTTGGAAGATGAGTTACTAGAATCGGGGCTTGATACACTTGACAAGGATGATGAAGTTATTAAGTTAGCTGAAAATTTACTGAATCAAGTCAAAGACCAGCCTGGTGGACAGCAGATCATTAACCAAAATATCAGTAATGTTAAATATGCAGCTACCTCTGGTTCTGGTAATGCAAGTATTAGTGGCATCACTGAAAAAGGCACATCGAAGGAAGACTGAGACTGTAAATTAATTAATTAGGGTGTCTATTAATGTCTGAGCAAGGCGAGATACAACAAAGTGTTACAGGAACTGAATACGCTGCCACTTCAGTGACTGGTAATGCAACTATTACTATTACCAATTACTATTATCGAGACGAAGTAAAATTAGTCCCTTCTGATTCTCCAAATACTATTGATGAAGATATTCCTTGTCCTTATAGAGGTTTGTTTCATTTTGGACCGAATGATGCGGATGTGTTCTTTGGGCGGGAAATATTTATAGAAGGACTTTATAGTGCAACTAAAACCAAGAATTTTATTCCAGTGCTAGGTGCATCAGGAAGCGGTAAATCTTCGGTAGTATTCGCTGGATTAGTCCCTAAGTTACAAAAAGAAGGTCATTGGCAGTTTACTCACTTTCGTCCTGGTTCTGATAAAGATCCATTTTATGCTTTGGCTGAGGCACTTGTTCCACTTTACAGGTCTGAGATGGATTCTACTGATAAAATAACTCAGGCTGGTAGGCTGGCTGAATCTCTTAAAAACGGAACAACGCCCCTTTCCCGTATATTTAGCTCTATTCAACGCAATCACCCCAATAAACGATTGCTACTGATTGCTGACCAATTTGAAGAAATCTACACTCTGTGTAACGATGAGGAAATTCGTCGTAAGTTTCTCGATTGCTTATTAGCCAGCCTAGAAACTTCTACTTCTCTATCTTCATCGGCTACGGTTTTGGTGACAACAATGCGGGCAGATTTTTTGGGAAATGCTCTCTCCTATCGTCTCTTTGCTGATGTTTTGCAAAATGCTGATGTGAAACTGGGTCCAATGAATCGGGAAGAATTAACAGAAATCATTGAAAAACCCGCCCAAAAATTAGGGGTGACATTTGAAAGCGGTCTGGTAGAACGCATTCTCAAAGATGTGGAAGACCAACCTGGAAATTTACCTTTACTAGAGTTTGCTTTGACACAGTTGTGGAACAAGCGAACTGGTAAACAATTAACTCACAAAATCTATGAAGAAATTGGTCAAGTAGAAGGTGCATTAGCTCGCTATGCTGATGAAAAATATAGAAATTTGACAAATGACGAGAAGGAAAAAGTCCAGCGCATTTTTATTCAATTGGTACATCCGGGTGAGGGAGTAGAGGATACAAGACGCATAGCGTTAAAAGCGGAATTGGGAGAGCAAAGCTGGTCTTTGGTAAAACAATTAGCTGATCCTCCTCGACTGGTGGTGACAAGTCGCAATGCTACCAATCAAGAAACAGTAGAAGTAGTCCATGAAGCTCTAATTCGTAACTGGGGTGAACTGCGAGAATGGATGAATACAAACCGTGTTTTCAGAGCTTGGCAAGAGCGAGTACGGGCAGCAAAGGCACAATGGGAAAAAACGAAACGAGATCCAGGTTCCTTGTTACGTGGTGCAGCGTTAGCAGAAGCAGAAGAAGAACTGAACAAACGCCCAGAAGATTTAATTGATGAGAAAAATTTTATCGAGCAGAGTTTAGAATTTCGAGATAGGGAAATTAAGATACAAAAGCGTCGCCAGATGCTAACTATTTCGGGACTTAGTATTGGTTTAATAGCTGTCTCCTTATTTGCCATTGCGGCCGTATGGCAAAGACAAATGGCGCAGAACGCTTTGGAAGAACAAATTATTGTTTCTGCTGAATCTTCAGAAGCTTTTCGGAATTCTAAAAAAGAATTAGATGCGTTGCTTTTAGCAGTAAGAGCAGGACAGCCAATAGTATCAAACCAGCTAAAAGTAGGAGTTAAAACCCAGAGGCTAGTTTTAGAAAGTTTACAAAGGACAGTTGGTCGAACTAGAGAGTTAAATAGATTGGAAGGGCATAAAAATGCTATCCGAGGTATAAGCTTCAGTCCTGAAGGTGACACCATTGGTACTGCTAGTGATGACTCAACTGCTAAACTTTGGAGTGTAAATGGTAGAGAACTAAAAACCCTTGAAGGCCATAAACAGAGGGTTTTAAGTATCAGTTTTAGCCCTGACGGTCAAACTATTGCTACTGGTAGTGAAGACCAAACTGTCAAGCTCTGGAATCGGGATGGGAAACTACTCCAAACTCTTAATGGACATAAAGGTCGGGTTTTCAGTGTCACTTTTAGCCCCGATAGTAATTTAATTGCATCTGCTAGTGGGGATAACAAGGTCAAACTTTGGAAGCGGGATGGAAATCTACACCAAACTATTAGTGGACATAAAGATTGGATAAATAGTGTCAGTTTTAGTCCCGACGGTCAGACTATTGCCACTGCTAGTAATGACAAAACTGTTAGACTCTGGAGTTCTAGTAATGGAAACGAAATACGACGCTTTACTGATATTAAAACTCAAGAGAAGACGGCTCATAATGATACAGTCACTAGCGTCAGTTTTAGCCCCGATGGTAAGACTATTGCTACTTCTAGTGCTGACCGGACTGTCAAACTTTGGAGTCTTCAGGATGGTCATCTAATTCAAACTCTTGAGGGACATTCGGATATAATCCATCAAGTCAGTTTTAGTCCCGACGGTAAGACTATTGCTACTGTTAGTAATGACCAAACTGTCAAACTCTGGGACAAGTCTGGTAACATACTCCAAACTTTTGCTAGTCATAATGGTGCAGTTTTTGACGTTAGCTTTAGTCCCAAGGGCAAGATCATTGTTACTGGCAGTGCTGATCGAACTGCTAGACTTTGGAGTTACAACCGTCAGGAACTTCAACCCCTCATTGGACATAAAGCTCCCGTCTGGGGAGTAGCTTTCAGCCCTGACGGTCAGACTATTGCTTCTGCTAGTGCTGACAAAACTGTCAAACTTTGGAGTCGCGATGGTCGTCCAATGCAAACCCTGACTGGACATAAGGATATAGTCAGTAGCGTCACTTTCAGTCCAGACGGTCAGACCATTGCTTCTGCTAGTGCTGACAAAACTGTCAAACTTTGGAGTCTGAATGGACAAGAACGCAGAAGCTTTACTGGACATCAAGGAAAGATCAGGAGGGTGAATTATAGTCCTAACGGGCAAATGATTGTCACTGCTAGTGAAGACAATACTGCAAAAATCTGGAGCTTAGATGGTAGGCCAATTCGCACTCTTAAGCATAGTGAGTTGGTTTATTTCGCTGGTTTCAGCCCTGATGGTCAAACTATTGCTACTGCCAGCAGAGACAAAACCGTAATTCTTTGGAACTTAGATGGCACGAAAAAAACCACTCTTAAGCATAACGATTTTGTATATTTTGTTAGCTTTAGTCATGATGGTAAAATCATAGCTACTTCTAGTGCTGACGGGACAATAACATTCTGGAGTCAGGATGGGAAAAAACTTAAAACGCTTACAGCGCATGATGTTCAAGTCTACACTGTTAGTTTTAGTCCCAATGGCAAGTTTATAGCGACGACTAGCAGAGACAAGACTGTTAAACTTTGGAGTATAAGTAAAGACAACAAGGAAATCCAAATTGAAGAACTCAAAACCCTTTCTGGTCACACTGAGATAGTTGACTATTCTAGTTTCAGTTCTAATGGTGAAACTATTGCCACTGCCAGCAGAGACAAAACCGTAATTCTTTGGAAGTTACATATAAACGAACTAGAAAAATTAACAAATTCAAAGCAATCACTGAATACTTTAATGAAAGACGGTTGTGATTGGATAAAAAATTATCTAAATAGCTCAAAATCAAAAGATAGTAAAACTACATTATGTCAAGGCAAACCCAACAAAAGTCTGTGAATGTTGGGTTTCCTAACGTCAACCCAACCTACCTGATTTAATGTTTTTAGCTTAATCGATAAGTATTGGATTTGATGTAACGAACCACAGAGGCACTGAGTACACAGAGGAATGAGGGTTGAAAAAATATTTTGCGTTACTTTTGACTGACAAGTATTGATCATTTATCAGATATATTCTCAATAGAGAGCAATAAATATGAGAGTGGTTTAGTAGAGAATTTTAATAATATAATTTTATGCTGATAATCTCAATACATCATTACTCAAAAAACGTTGGGTGGTGGAACGCACTTACGGTTGGTTAATGGGGTGTCGGCGATTAGTCAGAGATTATGAGTTATTACCCGAAACCTCTGAGACTTTTATCTACCTTGCCATGATCCGTATTATGGTGAGGCGACTTGCTTAAATTTTGAATTCCTGAAACTTTTCAAACATCCTCTTAGAGAGATTGCGCGAAATAAAAATATTTTTCCCTCAGGACTTGAGAAAAATCACACATCGCGCTAGTCTTCATTAGCGTCAACCTGTAAAACTCAAACCATGACCAACCACCCCCAAATACCTCCCTGCACCTGGAAACGTCCCATTGGCCTAGGCTGGAATCAGCCCTACACCGTCCGTTATCCTAGTAATATAGATGATGGTCCCTGGCACGGAATGCCCCTTGGTGGCTTTGGTGCGGGGTGTATAGGCCGTTCCTCACGGGGAGACTTTAACCTGTGGCACATTGATGGGGGAGAACATACTTTTAAAACTGTTCCTGCTTGTCAATTTAGTATCTTTGAATCTGGACAAGCTTACGCTTTATCTACCCAACCCCCAGAAGATGATACACTACAATCTTGGCAATGGTATCCACCTTCTCCCCTCTCTGTGGACCAAGAGGGGTTGGGGGTGAGGTCAGGAACTTATCATGCACTTTATCCTCGTAGTTGGTTTGTTTATGAAAATGTCTTCAAAACTCAATTAACCTGTGAGCAATTTTCGCCAATTTGGGCAGATAATTATCAAGAAACTAGTTATCCTGTAGCGGTTTTTTTGTGGAAAGCGCACAACCCCACAAATGCACCAATCACTATTAGCATCATGCTAACGTGGGAAAATATGGTCGGTTGGTTTACTAATACTTTAAAATCTCCCGAAGTGCAAGTTAGAGATGATGGTAGTCCTGTTTATGAATATCAGCCAGCCTGGGGAAAAAGTCAAGGAAATTATAATTGTTTAGCAGAAGATGATCAATATTTTGGTTGTGTTTTCGGTGCAGTTTCTGATAGTAAAACTGTCGCAGAAGGAGAGGGAACTTGGTGTATTGCGACTTTGAAAAATTACCCGAAAAACAACCAGGTTGAAATATTTTATCATTCCCGTTTTAATTGTTTAGGTAATGGTGCAGATATTTGGCAAAGTTTCTCGGAAAATGGTTCTTTACCTAATTATATAGATGAAACTCCCGCAGATGAAAATTCTAGATTAGGCGCTGCAATTGCGGTGCGTTTGACTTTACAACCAGGAGAAACTTTAGAAGTTCCTTTTGTCCTCAGTTGGGATTTTCCGGTGACAGAATTTGCCGCAGGAGTGAACTATTACCGCAGATATACAGACTTTTTTGGGTGTAATGGTGAGAATGCTTGGCAAATTGCTACTACTGCTCTTAAATCATATCATAATTGGCGATCGCACATTCAAAATTGGCAAAATCCTATTTTAGAAAGACCAGATTTACCCAACTGGTTTAAAATGGCTTTGTTCAACGAACTCTATGATTTAACTAGTGGAGGAACTCTTTGGAATGCAGCCTCAGACATTGACCCCATTGGTCAGTTTGCTGTGTTAGAATGTTTAGATTACCGTTGGTATGAAAGTCTAGATGTGCGGTTATATGGTTCTTTTGGGTTATTAATGTTATTCCCTGAACTGGAAAAATCAGTAATTCGCGCCTTTGCTAGAGCAATTCCCCAAAGTGATGATACAACTAGAATTATCGGTTATTATCTGACAATTAAATCTGAAAGTCCCCTGGCTGTTCGTAAAGTCGCAGGTGCGACACCTCACGATTTAGGCGCTCCCAATGAACACGTTTGGGAAAAAACCAATTACACTAGTTATCAAGATTGTAATCTCTGGAAAGATTTAGGTTGTGACTTTGTTTTACAGGTATATCGAGATTTTCTGTTGACAGGTGCAAATGATATTGACTTTTTAGCAGATTGTTGGGATGCTATTGTCCAAACTCTCGATTATGTGAAAAAATTTGATCTAGATGGGGACAGTATACCCGAAAATTCCGGCGCCCCTGACCAAACTTTTGATGATTGGCGATTAAATGGTGTTAGCGCCTATTGTGGTGGTTTGTGGTTAGCTGCTTTGGAAGCTGCTATTGCCATCTGTGATATTTTAACACAACGTCAAAACACAACAACACAAAAATCAATTTATCAAACTTGGTTAAATCAATCAAAACCAATATATCAGGAAAAGCTGTGGAATGGTGAATATTACCGTTTAGATAGTGACAGTGGTTCTGATGTGGTTATGGCTGATCAATTGTGCGGGCAATTTTACGCTCGTTTATTGAGTTTACCAGATATTGTCCCCAGCGATCGCGCTTTGTCTGCCTTAACAAAAATATATGATTCCTGTTTTCTCAAGTTCCAAAATGGTAAATTTGGCGCTGCTAACGGTGTTCTTCCCAATGGTTTACCAGAAAATCCTCATTCTACCCACCCTTTGGAGGTTTGGACTGGAATTAATTTTGGTCTAGCAGCCTTCCTGGTGCAAATGGACATGAAAAATGAAGCAATGCGCTTAACTGAGGCTGTGGTGAGGCAAGTTTACGACAATGGTTTGCAATTTCGCACCCCGGAAGCTATCACTGCTAATGCTACTTTCCGCGCTAGTACCTATCTCCGCGCTATGGCTATTTGGGGAATTTATTTGCTGATGTGTTAATTTTAATATTCTTAGGACTTACGCACAATTAAGTTTTTAAGAGATTTTGCGTAAGTCCTGATACTGCAATTCGTCCAGGCTCTTTTATTTTCCTGTTATTTCCGGAATTTAGTGAAGAAATCAGTAATGGTAAGAGTTAAGGAATTTTAATCTGAAAATCTATGTTTGAAAATCTGTCTCTCTTCTCTAATTAAATCAGGGTTTGCTCAAAAAATATCAAACCTTTATCCCCCTCGTACTCTAGTCTGTCCCCTGTCCTCATGGATTCTTTTCAAGTATAATTCTCTTGATTTTCACTCTCAAAGTCACTGAAAAATCAGAAATCAGTAATTGCGTTTCCCAGGGTTTGTATTTATAATGGCACATTTGAGCGATGATCTGTCAAAGTGCATTTTTTTACCCAAGTCAGCAAAAAATCATCACCAATTCCTTACTTCATTTCGGGTTATGGGAGATAAAAAGTAACAAGATTGAAGTTACCCACTTAAAAAACTCTCTCCTCTAGTTGGAAATAAATTAAGAATTTATCAGTAGACTTCAATCATCTAAGAATACAAGTAGTTGCACGCTAGATGAATAAGGCTAGGACAGCAGCAGCTTTATCAATCTATTTGGTCAGGTTGGCCAGGTTCAAATGTAGCTGGTGTCTATGACTCCCATTTTAAGTTCAAAGTTCCCGGTTAGTTTGAAGATCATGAAAATTTTGATCTTGATTGAGCTTTCACTAAGTGCAGCGTATATCACCCTTCAATTCTTTTCCCGTTACTGAAAAATTTATAAAAACTTCAACAGCCTTGGGAGTTATACCTTAACCTCTTCATTGTTATTTGTCAAGCAATTTACTTTTGCATCCCCAAAGTCAAACAGCAGCGGTTTATATACTGGGATTTTCAGAAATTTTCTGTTTTTATAATTACTTAACTATACTTATTTAAACTAGCTTATATACCGAAGTATCCGCTTTTCATAGCTAACACCACACTCCGCTATCAGAATCATCAGCAATAATTGACAATAAATAATAATAGTTATTCCTACTCAATCAGTTTAATAACTATCACTGGAATCTCACTTATTTCAATAACTTATATACAGATAATTACCCAGCCTGTTATTTAATTAAATTGCAATATTATCTCATAAATAAATGAGATAATAACTAAATGTTCATGCTGATACGGTTTTTCCTATCTACAGATGATGAGATGGATTTTTGTATTTAAATACAAATCTATCAGTAAATTAAAATAATATTCAAAATCTGGGCATTAATAATAAATTAGATGGATAAAATTTTAATTATTTTTTTCGCAGTTATTTACACCTATTTGTCTGATATTTATTGAAGATTTAAACCATTGTAACCCTTACATAGTAAGGACTTTATCAAAAAAAATTACAAATAAACTACTTCGTCAACATCAAAAATTGTTGAATAGAAATAGGACTTTTTGTTGATAGATATATAGTATTTGCCATTGTCTAGATGCTAATAACATAGATAGAAGACATTGCTAGTATTTTTGCTTTACATGACGATGATAGCATCTGCCATTGAGATTAAAGTGGGGGGTAACACCCCTCATTTTTTGCCCAGCGGGGTCAAAACTTAAACCTGCACAAGAGATGGGTAAATCTCTAGATAACTTGAGTAAATTTAACTTAAATTTTGCTAGTTTGGCAGATGACATTAGCAAGAAAAAATAGTATAAATAAAAATGTGGCTTTTGAAATTGAGAAATCAACGGTTTTCCTGATTCCATCCAGCAATTGTGAGCTTTTACCGAGAAGCGACAAAATTAATGGTAAGAAGTTATACAGCAGTAACTAAGGAAAAGCAGAAGATTAACCCTTGGGAGTTTCAACAGCAGACAACTGTATCTACGAAAAGCTACGTCAAATTCGAGTTCTCCAGGTAGAAACCAGACCAAAGGAAAATATTTACCTTTGATTCATTAGTAAGTACAAACCTAAACTCTATAAGTAATTAATACATACTACTTAGGTAAGGAATAGGGTTTACTAAATGAAAACTGTAAAACTGCCCAGAAAACTAGGATATATACGGCAAAACGGTACAGAAGCTTGATTAAAAATAGTCAGGTTTTCAATCACAGGTCAGGTTATGAAAAAAATCATCAGGTCAAATGCGCTTTTTAGCTTAGTTAAGCGGGTAAATTTAGAGATGCAGTTCTCTCAATTCCATACCCATCAGGTATCCATGTTATCAAGTACCGTACTTTTGAAACGGGTTCTTGCTTTTTGTAACATCTGCCAGCAATTGATTACCTATAGATTCCGGTCATTCCCGCTCCAGCAACTTGGCTGAGGCTGTTTATCAAGTGCAATGCAGAAACTGGACTAATTTACTCAATTTAAAGACAACTAAGATTATGAATCAAGATATTGCTGGCAGTGGTAACAACTTAGGACCGAAAATCCATCCTGAACAATTAGACCAAGTAGTCGAAGCGATTTTAGCAGGTAAGTATTCTTGGGCTTGTGTTTTAATGTTGCGGTTTGTTGGTTATAATCCGATGCACTATATTCCTTATCGCACTTATAACCGCATATTGAAAGAAAATGCCCGCACAAATAGGTCAAACTCACAAAATAATGAAAGTCTGAAAATTGCTAAACCAACCACAGAGAAGTCCGAAAGCAATCTAGCTTCTAACTGTTTAAGCAAGATTAAAGATATAGCGTATCTGGAAGTGGGGGGTAAGCAAAAAGCAGAAGCACGCGCTAACAGTAGGGAAAAAAAGTCAGCATAGTTGCTGAATATACTGTAATTGCCTGTTACTCAGTAAAATTGGATCTGAAATGTGAGTAACTGCAATTACTGAATCCCTATCTGCCAGCATGGGAAATATACATTTGTAACATCTTATAAATTAGAAATAGCAGAACAAAGGTGCATGGCGGACTGCATTTTTCCCAAAAAGCTGATTGCTTGTAGCACTTGTGTCTCTTAATAATTAAATAAATCAGGATTTAGGCAATTTGCATATTAGTAAGGTGTGTCATATTTATTAAACGCTGTCAATAAGCAGATGTTTAATATTTGACGCATCCTATCTGATATTTAGGGTGGTGCAGTCATCTGAGGTAAGATATTAGCGGGCAAGATGCCCGCACCACAAGAGTTTTCTCATGGGAATCTACTAAGCATATTTTTAGCAGATTGAAATTTATATAAATTTTATGTAAAGATATCATGAAGTTTAGATGAAGATTTGATTTTTTATATAAATTTTCAAAGAAGATATAGCAGAATTTAAAAATAACAATCAAAGCTTTGTCACTTTTTTATCTAAACTGAATGGCTAACGCTAAGTTATCAGACAGACAATTTCATATTTAGAAAGTTTGCTGATGAGAATTTTTTGATTTTAGGCTACTGTAAGAGATAGATTACATCCTTCCTGAACTTATCTACTTTGAGGCTGCAATATTTGGAGTAGGTGTGTCGTAATTATTGGGGAATTAAAGCTGCATGAACTTAAATAGTCTAGTGTTGATTGATAAATCTGAATACCAGTGTTTATGAATGTCCTGAAATCTAAATTAGGGATAATATCATCCTTGAAGTGGATTTTTGGATGATTAACTAATGGGGATAAATTTAGTATTAGGGATAAAAATGATTGGAGTTTATCTGTAGGTGTTTTAGCAGACAATGCTGTTTATTGGGGGGAAAACAGCTATACTTGTTGCATAAATATGGAGAAATAAATACTCATGAAACATCCTACAGATTAAATACTAAATGTCTGTGAAATTCTTTGCATCTGTATTTGAGCAATAGATGTAACAGATGGATTTGCCCAAATTTGAAAGTAGAAGGCAACTGGTAAGAATTATGTCATCTTATTCTCATCAAGATCAGGTTGTTAATATTTACGATACTTATGAAAGTAAGTTTTTAACACCCTTTCAGCGGAAGGCCTTGCTAAAAAACTTACAAAATAATTCACAACCAGAATATCGGCGACGCATTGAGATAATGTTGTTAGCAGATATGGGAAAATCACAAACTCATATTTGTGAAATCATAGGCTGTTCTCAAGAAATGGCCAGGTATTGGATAGGTATTGCTGAGGCAGGTATGGCGCATAAATGGAATCAGCGGCCATTGGGTAGACCAAAGATTGTTAATCATCAATATATTGAAAAATTGAAAGAATTAGTTAATTGTAGTCCCCGTGAATATGGCTATGCTTTTAGTGATTGGACGGCTCAATGGTTGAGCAAACATTTAGCTAAAGAGTTGGGAATTAAAATTAGTGATCGCCATATCAACCGTTTACTTAAACAAATGGGACTTTCCACTAAACGTAAAAATTCTCCATTGACAACTGCTGAAAATCAGGATATAGCAATTACAATTAGTGATTTGCATTCTCTACCTGAACCTAGTTTTCATTGGTCATTTAATCTCATGCAGGCCAATCAATAATAGTGTTTTGGAGGTTAGGAAATGCTATCAACGTTTTCTCAGGAACAGTTAGCTACAAACATTAAGCAAGTCTTGGGTGATTCCCTATCAAATCAAGCAGTTGCCGATTGTATCAAGGCTTTAGAAATTATTGAACCACCGGTAGCAAAGCAATTTTGGCAAGGGACAACAGCAAAGCCGGGAATTTATATTGTGCTAACGGGTAAGGTGAGATTACTTGATAACTCTAATAACTTAATTACTACTCTCGCGCCAGGTTCATCATTTGGGGAGTTAACTTTATTTCCAGAACAAGAATTTAGTAGTTACGTTGCTAGAGCTTCTGTGAATTTAAAAATTGCCTATCTTCCCCAACAGATGGTGAAGAAGGTAATGGGAGAATTTCCTGATACTTATGATCTTTTGCTGAATAAAGCACAACTAATTAACACTGCCAAACCTCCAGAAATTCCCACTCCAGAAACACCAAGAACAGCAAAAACTGCCAATTTTACCCAACTGACAATTCCCCCACTGGCACAACCAAAAAAGCGCCCCAAATACTTTCCTATTCCGACTGTAACTGCTGGAAATTGGTGGCGTAAATTTACCAAACGCTATCCATTTTTTGAACAACAAAGTGCTGCGGATTGTGGTGCTGCTTGTTTAGTCATGATTGGTCGTTATTGGGGGAAAAACTTCAGTATTAATCGCCTGCGGGATTTGGCTAATGTTAGCCGTAGTGGTGCATCCATGCGAAGTTTGAGTGCAGCAGCGGAAAGTCTTGGTTTTGCTACCCGTCCAGTGAAAGCCAGTTTAGATAAATTTGCTCAACAACCTTTACCAGCGATCGCTCATTGGGAAGGTAAACATTACATTGTTGTCTATGAAATTACCAAAAAACAGGTAATTGTCGCCGATCCTGCCCTTGGTCAACGCTATTTAACTATCAATCAATTCAAAGCAGGTTGGACAGGCTACGCTCTATTACTAGAACCCACAGCTTCACTCAAAAAAACACCAGAAGCTAATACGCCATTTTGGCAGTTATTGGATTTAGTTAAACCTCACTTTCAAGTCCTACTAGAAGTATTCATTGCTTCGGTATTAATTCAGGTATTTGGATTAGTAACACCCCTATTTACTCAACTTTTATTAGATAGAGTCATTGTTCAAGGTAGCACCTTAACCTTAAATACTGTAGGCTTCGGATTATTAATTTTTGGTTTGTTTCGTGTCGCCATTAATGGGTTAAGACAATATTTACTTGACCACACAGCCAACCGAATTAGCGTCGCTTTAATGGTGGGATTTATTAAGCATACATTTGGCTTACCTCTGTCCTTTTTTGAGTCTCGATATGTTGGTGATATTGTCTCCCGTGTCCAGGAAAATCAGAAAATTCAGCGTTTTCTCACTGGTGAAGCTTTATCTATTGGCTTAGATTTATTGACCGTCGTTGTTTATGTAGGATTAATGTTTTGGTACAGTCCACCAATGGCGGGGATGACATTAGCAATTGTGCCACCATTTGTGTTATTAACATTATTTGCTACGCCATTTTTACGTCGAATTAGTCGAGAGGTATTTGCCGCAGGAACCCTAGAAAATAGCTATTTAATTCAAAGCTTGACGGGGATTTCTTCCATTCGCTCAATGGCAATTGAACAAACGGTGCGTTGGCATTGGGAAGAATTGCTGAATAATTTAATTAAAAAGAACTTTAGTGGTCAAGTAGTTAGTAACCAACTGCAATTAGTTAGCTCTACCATTCAATCTTTAGCCAGTACAGGATTACTATGGTTTGGGGCTTGGTTAGTTATTCAAAACCAACTTACCATTGGTCAATTAGTTGCTTTTAATATGTTGTTAGGCAACATTATTCAGCCTTTCCAACGGTTAATTATCTTGTGGAATCAACTACAAGAAGTAATCGTTGCCACCGAACGAATTAATGATGTTTTAGAAGCAGAACCAGAAGAAGATTTAGAACATAAACCTCGCCAATATTTACCCAGATTAATCGGGAAAATTAGTTTTAATAACGTTACATTTCGCTATCACTCTGAGAGTGAAATTAACATTCTAGAAAATCTCAGTTTTGAAATTTTACCAGAGCAAACTGTAGCAGTTGTCGGGCGCAGCGGTTCAGGGAAAACCACCCTTTCTAAATTGATTTTGGGTTTATATCCACCGACAGATGGAAGAGTTTTAATTGACAATCAAGATGTGACTAGTATTTCCTTGCATTCTCTGCGATCGCAAATTGGAGTTGTTGATCAAGATACATTTTTATTTGGAGGAACAATTCGGGAAAATATCACTATTGCCCATCCTGAAGCCTCTTTAGAAGAGATTATAGAAGCCGCCCAACTTGCAGGGGCAGACGAGTTTATTAAAAGGATGCCAATGGGTTATGAAACACAAATTGGTGAAGGTGGAGGAATGTTATCAGGAGGACAACGCCAACGGTTAGCAATTGCCCGCGCCTTATTAGGAAATCCTCGACTTTTAATATTAGATGAAGCTACGAGCCACCTTGATTCTGAATCTGAACGTATTATTCAAAACAACCTCAAAAAAATTCTGCAAGGACGTACAAGTTTAATTATTGCTCACCGTCTTTCTACAGTTCGTCATGCTGATCTAATTTTAGTTTTAGATCGTGGTGTTTTAGTAGAAAGTGGTACTCACGACGAATTAATTACCAAAAAAGGACATTATTTTTATCTCAATCAACAACAATTAGCACAAACAAATTAATTGTTTTAATTGTTTAATTGCCAAGATATCCCTGACTTCTTGCAGAAGTCAGGGATATATAACTACAAAAATAGAGAACTGTAAAATTATTTATGCCCCAGTCAGTTTATACACAACCAACAACTACTATAAATCAGCAGAATCAAACCGAATCTACTGCTTTTCTCCCAAATCAAAATCAAACCCAGACATTAGGTAAGGTCCAGGATTGGTTTTATGGTACAGAAGAATTATTAGATGCTTTACCAAAAGTCTGGACTCGTTCAATGTTGTATTTGCTGGTTAGTTTTGCAGCAATTATTTTACCTTGGGCAATGTTAACTAGAGTTGATGAAACCGGAAATGCTATTGGACGAATAGAACCAAAAGGTGCAACACAAAAATTAGATAGTGCGGTGACTGGTACTATTGTTTCTGTTAATGTTAAAGAAGGGGCAACAGTTAAGGCAGGACAGGTTTTAGTGAAAATAGAATCTGAGGTTATGCAAACAGAAATACAACAAATAAAAGCTAAATTAGAAGGGTTGAAAAATCGTAAATCTCAACTAGAAATCTTAAAAAATCAAGTCTTAATGGCGATTAATATTCAACGTCAGCAAAACCAATCTCAATCATTAGAAAAAATGGCTCAAGTTAATCAAGCCAGACAAACATTTGAAACTAAAAAAAGTGCTTATAATTTCCAAGATTTGGAGAAATTGGCACAAATTGATCAGATGAAACAGAATGTAAAATCTACTCAAAGTAACTATAGGTTAGTTACAAGTCGCTTGCGTCGAGATATTTCAGAAGTTGCCCGTTATCGTCTACTGTTAGAGGAAGGTATAATTCCTCAAACCAAACTAGTAGAATTAGAAAAGATTGCTGAGGAAAGTCAACGTTTACAAGAAGAAGCAAAATTTAATATTCAAACGGCACGGTTACGCTTAAAAGAACAAGAAAGTAGTTATCAGTCGCTTATGAATCAATTTAAGTCAGATATTGAACAAGCAAAATTGCGATTACAACAAGAGGAAAGTAGTTATAAAAGTGCTATACAAGGAGGAGAATTAGCATTATTAAAAAGTCAGGAACAGTTTAAAGACCTACAAAATCAAATTACTTCTCTACAATCGGAAATTATGCAAACAGAAGGACAGATCATCTCCCTAAATTTACAACTAAAACAGCGAATTATCCGCTCTCCTATTGATGGAACAATTTTTGAACTACCCATTAAAAAAGCTGGTTCTGTAGTCCAACCAGGACAAATGATTGCTCAAATTGCACCCAAAAATGCGGACTTAATTTTGAAGGCACGTATGGCCAGTCAACATAGTGGTTTCGTTAAAGTAGGAATGCCAGTAAAAATTAAATTTGATGCTTATCCTTTCCAAGAATATGGAATTTTATCAGGGCGAATTACTTGGATTTCACCTAACTCTAAAATTCAGGAAAATAGTGCCAATCGTCTAGAAACCTATGAAGTAGATATTGCTTTGGAAAATCCTTATATTCAAGTTGGTAACAAGCAGATTCCTCTCACCCCTGGACAAACCGCAAGTGCCGAAGCAATTATCCGTCAACGTCGAGTTATTGACTTTATTTTAGATCCATTTAAGAAGTTACAAAAAAATGGTTTAGAGCTTTAATGTCAACGAAAATTAAAGACATAATTCATGCAATTATGTCTAATAAAAAAAGACTTTAATATGCAACTTTTATATAATCTATGAGGAAATAATGTAAAAATATAAGAGTCAAGTGAAGATTAGAAGGATAATATAATGGAAAGATTAGTAATTAATAACTTTGATTACACGGATTTAGAAAGCTTTATTTATGATTTAAAACAAATAGAATCAAATATTGTATTAGGAGGATTAGTTTGGGGCGATTATCCAAATTGGGGAGGGACTCCTAATGTTTTTGTCATGACCATCTATGATGGTTTAAATACCATATCAACAACTTATGAAGGTGCAGGGAATTTTCATGATAATAAATTCCATACGATAGACTATGCGCGGACAGTTAATGCTTGGGTATCTCATTAATTATTTCACGATATTTAAAGGTGCAATCAGCAGAACTGTTTACTTTTGATGAGAAAATAAGATCATGGCTACAATCATAATTTCTGATTTGCAACTTCTTGAGAAAAAGACATTCTTATATGACTTAAATTCACAGCAAATCACACAAATATCAGGTAGTATTTTTCTGCCTTTATGGGATCGTCCTGCTGTTCACTTATCAACAGTTTATGATGGAATAAACAATCCCCAAACAACATATGAAGGTCCATTTGGATTCCATGATAACAAGATTTTCGCTATTGACTTTTCCAAACTATCCGGCTATTTAGTAATCTGATAGGTATATTGCCTTGTCATCAGGACAATTTTTAGCACCAACCTACTTAATTATTGTAGCAGATTCAAATGCAATTTCGTCACAATTGCAAAACTGTTCACTTTTTGATTAGGAAATAATATCATGGCTACAATCATAATTTCCGACTTAGAAACTATTGATAAAAATACATTCTTGTATGACTTAAATTCAGAGGAAATACAACAAATAGTAGATACTGATATTCTCCCTTTATCAGGTGGTTTTGATCTGAATTTTCTGTTAACCACCATTCAGGATGTTATAACTAATCAGACATCAAGCGATAATGGGCTATTTGGTTCAAATTCCCGTAATAACAAGATTTTTAGTCTTGATTTTTCCAACCCATCTCTTTATTTAGTTACCAAATAACTCGATCACAATCACAATTATGTCCCCGGATTGTGAGATAATTCGGGGGTATAAATCTGGTAATTTTTCTCATATAAATTATCAAAAATATTAAAAGTATCATTAGATAGAGATAAGAAAATAACATATCAGGTAAATATGATAGATACGCTGATAATTCATTTAAATAGGATCAAATAAATTGTTAATGGGTTTAGTAAATTGAGGAATTACGCCATGTCAAATATTTTAAAAATATCCAATGAAGATATTATTTATCATCTAAAAATATCTTGTCAAATCCCTAGTTTATTAGAAGCGATCGCCACTAGAAAATTTATTACTGAAACATCTCAAAAAGTAGGGATTACTGTCGAAACAGCAGAACTACAACAGTCCGCAGATAGTTTACGATTAGCGAATAGACTGATTAAAGCTGAAGAAACCTGGGAATGGTTACAGAAACATTATCTTTCCTTAGATAATTTTGAAGAAATAGCACATCTCAATATCTTATCAACAAAATTAGCTCATCATTTATTTGCTGATAAAGTTGAACCATTCTTTTATGCTCATCAACTTAATTACAGCGCCGCCGTCACCTATGAAGTGATATTGGATGATGAAGACTTAGCCTTAGAGATATTTTACGCTCTTCAAGAAGGAGAAATTAGTTTTCAAGAAATCGCTCGTCAATATATCCAAAATCCCGAAATAAGACGTGCTGGAGGATATCAAGGTATTCGCAAACGTAGTGATTTTAGGCCAGAAATTGCTTCTCTAGTATTTGCAGCCAATCCCCCACAAATTCTCAAACCAATAATTACACCAAAAGGAGCGCATATCATTATAGTTGAAGAAATAATTGAACCCGAATTAAATGAACAAATGCGTGTACAAATCCTTGGCGATTTATTTACTAATTGGTTAAAAGATCAAGTTAATAAATTAGAGATTGTCGCTACATTAGGAGAAAGTCCCAATTTTTCCTCTTCTCCAGCAGCAATATTGAGTAAAGCCAGTTAAAATTGAGAAGAGTTAGATCCCTGACTTCCTTAACAAGTCAGGGATATTTTGATGAGATAATATTCAGGAAAACTATCTATTTAATGGGGTATAGATATCCTGTGAATGTGTATTAAGATAAGGATATTGTAATTTAATTTTTTGTAATGCAAATTGTTCAAAAATAGCTGTCATTCGACTTTCTGAATCATTTTTACCTGCTTGCCAAGCAGCAATTAAACCATTAGCAATAATTTGACAACGATGAGTACCAAAACTTTCTTTTTCACCAAATTTATTTTCTGGTTCTTCAGCACAACTCAATCCTGGTGCTAGTGGCTTAGTAAATAACGGTACTTGTGGAGAAAAAATCTCTTGATTTGCTAAATATACCTTTTGTAATATAGGGTAAATAGTCTTATATTCATGTTTACTGAAATATAGCACTGCTGAATCATAACGTCTATATTCATCGGGAGTATATAGAGCCTTAAATGAGAAAGCAACTGGCAGATTATTGAGTTCTGTAGTTATATTTTCCATCACCGATACTGCCCCTTCTGATGATACATTAAAGTAGATTCTGACAATATCTTGATTGTCTTGAGTTCCTAGATTAGACACTGCCATGTAAAATCCATTTTGAACTAAATTCTTTGGCATTTTGATCGCTACTAAGTTACCGACAATAGCAGACTTATCAACTTCTGACAAATATAAATCCCGCTCAATATGCAAGGTTAAACCACTTTTGTGGACTGCCAAAGATCCATCTTCTTCTTCATTAACTACTAACCAATCTTGACTCCAATAGCCTATACCTTTATTACCTTTATGTAGTCGTTCATAAAAAGCCAAATCTACGCCAAAGAAGCTATTATTACTGAGGTTATTTATCTGCGAATCAGCGGTAGAAAAATCATTCCAAGAACCGTTATAATAAACACCATAAAGAAAATTACGCAATTGCATACTCAAATGTTTATGTTGAATATCCAAAGGTAAATCTTTAAAGCGAGAGATTACTGATTCTGGCAATTCAAATAACTTGTATTCTGGATGCTTAATTGAATAAAATGATTCAATTTCCAGATGGTCAACAATATTTTGCAGTGCTGTTTGTAATTCTTTTGGTAATTGGAAAAGTTGACTATTTATAGAATCTAATACTTGCATACAAGCTTTCCTTCTCTAAACAAGAGATAAATTTTTAGAAGTTATTGTTGAAAATTCCATTCCCAAAATTGTGGAAATAGATGCTTGAGGACGACATAATAAACTCTTAGCAACTTGCAGGATACAAATACCTGAGTTATCAAAAGTTTTTTGATATTGCAGTCTAGCCTGAATAGCTCTAATTAAAGCTAAACCGCTAAATTGCATCACTAATTGTAAGAAATTTGGACGAATTTCTAAAATTTCTGGAAAGGTATTTAAATAACTACTAACTAATGTTGACAAAGACGGTTGAATCATTGGTAAGGGAATAGCAGCTAAACGCAAACATTCTTCAATAGGGATAGTTTTATTAGCCACTATGCTATATAACCAAATTTGCAGATAACTAGCAATTATTGTCCCTAAATCATTAGCAGGATCTCCCCAACTACCTCTTTCCCAATCAATTAATCGGATGATATTTTTATTTCCAGGTAATTTATCTTCAATTTCTGTTTCCCAGTTTAAAGATAAAAGAATATTATTGAGCTTGAGATCATTATGAGTGAGACAACAAGGAGTAAAATCCTGATTTAATTGTGCAACTGCTTTTCCTAAATTATCGTAACGTTGATAGAGAGCAAAAAATCTCAAACCATCGGCAGGAAGTTGACCAAATATTTGTGGTGTAATTCTCTCTAATCCTTTGGTAATATTTTCATGCTGGCGAGAATTTTCTAGAAATTCTCGATAGCTTTTATTATTTATTGTTAAGCAATGCACCGTTGCCAAAGTTGTACCAATTAACTGGGAAATCTCCACAGGAAATATCTGATCTTTAGCGTAAAATTCTGCTAAATCTTGATATTGATTTAGGTAATTAAAAACAATGATGGAGTTTTCTAAGTCAAAATGAATTACTTCCGAAAAAGATGAGCGTAAATGCTTAATTTCTGGGAATTTTTGACAAAAATCATGAATTTTCCATTCATCTATAAATTCACCTAAAGTTTTACCATCTCGATCATGACGCTCTTGCTTGACTAAGATTTGACGTTCCTGTGGTAAACTGATTAATAAATTAAAGTTTTTAGCTGGTTTTAACTCAATTTTGCTCAATGATTCATCTTGTGGGGGACAAATTCCACGATTAACCAAGTAGTCAAAAACGTTGGTAGAACTTATGAGAAGTGGCATAGCTTTACATCAAAGATTAGTTAACAATGGGTTGGCTAATTAACAATGGGTTGGCTGATTACAAATTAGGTTTAATAATTGCTATTAAATGAACTTCTTAAATAGGAAATAGAATCTATAGCATAAGCTAATAAAATGAACTCCATAGACTTAATTCCGAACTTAACTAATTCATGGAAATTATCGCTATTTCCCCCAAATATAGAAACAGATTTGATGTTACTAATTTCATGGATTAATAATGTCTCTTGGGTTGTGTTTAGATCAGAAATTGTAATTCTTGCCATTTGCTTAATACCCAGCAAGTACAAAATTATCATAGCCGTAAAGTGTAAGCAAACACTAGATATTAATTGATTATTTAATCCGGTTTCGTGAGTTATGTAAGATTATTATCTCCTGTTATTTAAGGGGAATTAGGATGATAAATTCTTAACTGAACCGGATTTTCATGGGATGAATAAGCAATTTTATATTACTTATTCATCTCAGGTATTTTAATGACTATAGTTACTGATGGCTGTAGCTATGGCTATCGCTGTGGCTAAATGATTTAGCTAGAGATACAACGTTATCAATAGCAAAGCCTAACAAAACAAACTCTTGACCCTTAATGCTGTAGTATACTAAATCATGGATTCCAGAACCACTACCACCTTGAACGGAAATGGTATCTACATCATTCATTTCGTTTAAAAAGCTTTCGGAATCTTGGAACAATTCAGAACCGTTAGCTTGTAATTGAGCAAGTTTGATACTAGCCATGATTTCTTTCCTCCTAAATTAATCATCAGTCAATTGATATTCTGCGAAAGTCAATTAAGCTTGTTTTTTTGATCGATCATCCTAATTCCCCTGAAAAAATAGAGAAATTAGGGTGATAAATTCTTAACTGAACCAGATTTTCATGGGATGAATAAGTAATTTTATATTGCTTATTCATCTCAGGTATTTTAATGACTATAGTTACTGATAGTCGTAGCTATGGCTAACGCTGTGGCTAAATGATTTAGCTAGAGATACAACGTTATCAATAGCAAAGCCTAACAAAACAAACTCTTGACCCTTAATGCTGTAGTATACTAAATCATGGATTCCAGAACCACTACCACCTTGAACGGAAATGGTATCTACATCATTCATTTCGTTTAAAAAGCTTTCGGAATCTTGGAACAATTCAGAACCGTTAGCTTGTAATTGAGCAAGTTTGATACTAGCCATGATTTCTTTCCTCCTAGATTAATCATCAGTTAATTGATGCTTGGCGAAAAGCAGTTAAGCTTGTTTTGTGCCTTCTCTTAACTGCTGATTTAATTTTTATTCATAAAATTAGTGAAAATCAAGGCTTAAACCTAGTTAAAAACGACATAATTAAATGAGTTGAGTCTGTTTATCCAGAAAATATTAGGTATAGATTCAAAGACAAAACTATCTTCTCTTTTCCTCAAGATGATATTTTTAATTGAAATCATAGAAAAAATCGTGTGTTAGCTGTTCATAAGTATGAAAACACACGATTTTTGGGAAAATATTCAATTATTGCTATGTTTCTTAAGTATCCAATCGTTGTCTGAGATTGTCCATGATTGTATTGAGTTCTGTCCTCCAGTCTTGAAATTGAGCCTCTATGCTAAGAGGTAATGGGGTTTCTGTAGACCGATAATTTCCGCGTCGGCTTCTGTAACCACCTGTAATTTCCTTCAATTCCTCAATGCTAAGATCATTGAAAATATGTTCGCTACCCAGAGGATATATATCGGAAACTGTTATCCGCATAATTGACTCTCCTTTCCCAATTAAAGCTGGGATAAAATCAGAATATAAATTTAACATTTCCTCTCTTATATTTTCATTTTTTATAGAATAAATTCAAGTTTTTAAATCTGATTTATTAGACACAATTGCAAATTTTTTGTCCATCAAAACAAAAAAGCAAAGGAAGTTTATTTGAGTAACTTCCTTCGCCTTATATAAGTTAAAAACTATTAACCTCTATCGCCAGTTAGAAATTTCTAACTTTACTAATTAACCAACAAATGCTAACCGAGGTGCAACTTCAGCAGGACGTTCTACACCTTTGAGGTAAGCAAGAACAGTATCAGCATCAGATACTTCAAAGGGGTCACTACCACAGTTGTCTTCAAAACCAGGTTCAACGAACATTTTTTCAATTTCGCCGTTATTAACAACCATTGCATAACGCCAAGAACGCATTCCGAAACCGATGTTAGATTTATCAACTAACATTCCCATTTTCCGGGTAAATTCTCCACTACCATCGGGTAACAAGAAGACATTTTTAGCACCTTGTTGTTTACCCCACTGGAACATAACAAATGCGTCATTAACTGACAAACAAATGATCTGATCAACACCTTGCGCTTTGAATTCTGCAAATAGTTCTTCGTAGCGAGGTAAATGAGTAGAAGAACAGGTGGGGGTGAACGCACCAGGAAGAGCAAATAATACTACCTTTTTACCACCAAAAATCTCTTCAGTGGTTACATCTTGCCAACGGTAAGGATTGGGTCCAGGTACAGATTCATCCCGAACACGAGTCTTGAATACTACATTTGGAACGTGAGTAATAGCAGTCATAAATACCTCTTTTTTAGATGGAAGATTTTAACTCGTGTCTTTAGCTTACAAATCAGAATAATTCTGATTTAGGAATTTGTCAATAGTTATAAATACTTATTTTATAATGTATTTTTTAAAAAGCTTTAATTCTGAAAAAGGAAAAGTTATAATGGGGGTTTATATCTTTATATAATCAAGTAAATCCTATGCAGCAAAAAGCTAATGATATTATCAAAACCCTGAAAAGTAGAGGGTTGAGAGTCACACCCCAAAGATTTGGGGTTTATGCCAACCTATTAGCAAGGGAAGATCATCCTACAGTTGATCAAATTTTGAGAGACTTAAACCAGGAAGCACCGACTTCCTCCCAAGCTACGGTGTACGCGGCGCTTCAGGCACTGCGTGAAGCGGGTTTAGTGCGAGAAGTGCTATTACAAGAGGGAATATCTCGTTATGATGCCAATGTAGCGCCCCATCATCATTTTCGCTGTACCTGCTGTGGTGCGATTGAAGACATTAACTGGAATGTTTTTCCCGGTATTGATGTCAGTCAACTGCGGGAGGGGTTAACAGTAGAAAGGTATGAAGTGACAGTTGAAGGAATCTGTGATATCTGCGGTAATGGTACTTAATGCCGCCATTAAGTATAATTAGATTGTGAGTAAATGAAGTCCAAACATGAATAATCAAACCCTTGTGCTGCGGGCATCTTGCCCGCTACAGGTCTACCTTATGGGTCTGGAGGGAGAAACTAATCCTTAATTAACCCCTCCAAAATCATCTGTAAATCCTGGGTCAAATCACTTACACCCTTTCGTAAAGCTTGTTTATTCCCTTGACAATTTTCCCATCTTTCATTAATATTAATCGCTTCACCGACAGAAATCATGGCTTGTTTCCAACCTAAACGCGGCCTGCCTGGTAAGGTAGAATCTTTAATGCGAGACAACATATCAAACATTAATAAAATCGTTTCTGCAAATCTTTCTGGGGTTGGTTTTTCTAGAATATAATTAGCAGTGACCGCGACGAAACTTTCAGCAATTCTCATGTGTTGCATTTTCAAATCTGCTTCTTGGGCTACCCAATCAGCTAGACCACGTTGGAAAGGTGATAAACTTTGAATATCAGCGATATCATCCCGATAAATATAATTCCAACCAGCATCTTCTAAACGCCGACATCTATCAATAAAATTACCTTGAGGCCGGATATTAAAATACTGTTCTGCAATTTTTAAAGCTGTATCCATCAATCGGTGTAATCTAGTAATTAAAATTTCATTTGTGGGAATTTCGGAAGTTATAATTTCTGGAAATTCTTGATGATAAAAACGCCGATAAAATTCCTCCATTTCCGAAATTAGATATTCAGATAAATCCACCACCCGCTGATATAAAATTTCTTCCCTTTCCTGGCTAATTTCACTAGTTTTCCTAACAGGTAAACCGCTATCAAGTTCTAATTTAGATAATAGCCAATCTATTCTTTTCCAAGGTGGGTTCACATAGCTATATTTAATCCCAATCGGAATAATAAAAACCTGTTCTTCACGGTTAGCTTTTTTGAGATCTTCCACACACCAAAAACCCAACTGGGCTACACCAGGTTCTAAGGGACTGACTATACTACTGTGTCCATTTGTACCACCTTCAGGAGCGATCGCTATGGGCATCTCTGCGGTTGCAAATAATTCTCTTGCCTTATTAATAGCCGTTCTATCTATGCGTTTGCCCCTACGTATAGGTATACCACCAAGTCTAGAAAATAACCATCCTAACCAATTTCCTGCCCAGATTGTCATCCCCCGTTCATAGATAAAATAGCTGTGAAGTGGATATTTGAGCTTAATACCTTTTTTTCGCGCCACTTTGGGGACAATCCGTGATAGCAAATATGACATAGATAGAGGATCTTCTACCTCCGGGTGACGAAAAGCAATTAAAAATCGGACTTTACCAGCCTGAAATTCATGGTATAATTCAGCTAGGACTTCGGCATTTTTAGCTTGAATATTCACAATACCCGCAGGTAGCCAAGGTCTAGTTCTCACCCGCAAAATCAAGGGCAAAAACCAAGATACAATTTTTACAACCAATGGATTATGACATTGGGGAATAAACTTGAGCGGTGGTTGGGTAGAATGAATAGATTTAGGCAAGTTGTTCTCCTGTGGTGTAGCGAAAAAAGCGATTAGAAATCGCATCTACACAGACAAAACCTGTCCACCCAGGTGGCCTTGGCCTGTGTAGTAGCGTTCCCCTGTAGCGAAGCCATATTACCATATTATATTCGTCCAATATTTCTCAAACACCCTCCCATCCAATTATGACACCAGACTGGCGGAAATTTGCCCCCGCAACCCAGCGCAACCGCGAACCCATTCTAGAAGTGCTTTTACAGATATTACCTCAAAATGGGACAATACTCGAAGTAGCCAGCGGCACAGGTGAACACGCTGCATTTTTTTCCCAACACTTAGCACCCCGGCAATGGCTACCATCTGACCCCAACCCAGAACTGCGTGCTAGTATTAGAGCATGGTCTGAATATCTCCCCTGTGATCATCTTAAACCACCCCTAGATTTAGATGCCAATTTACTAATATGGCCTGTAGAAAAACAGCCATTGCCAGAACCACCGATTTCTGCTATAGTAAACATTAACATGATTCATATTTCGCCTTGGTCTGCTTGTTTAGGACTAATGGCAGGGGCTGGACGGATTTTGCCACCAGGCGGTATACTGTATTTGTATGGTCCTTATAAACAAAATGGAAAACATACAGCACCCAGTAACACTGCTTTTGATGAGTCTTTACAAGCACAAGATACAGCTTGGGGAGTCCGTAATTTAGAGGACGTGGTTAAATCTGCTGAAGCACAAAATTTGATATTGCACCAAACTCACCCCATGCCAGCAAATAACCTTTCGCTAATATTTAAACATAATTAGGGCTTGCTGAATTGAAATATGAAACCGGAAAATATGGCTACGCCACGCAATCTATCTACCTTGACTCTTTGCGCCTTTGCGTGGGACATATTTACATATTTCGCAAATAAATGGAGGTTAGCGGACTCGAACCGCTGACATCCTGCTTGCAAAGCAGGCGCTCTACCAACTGAGCTAAACCCCCAAGCCCTGTTTTTAATACGAAAAATGCAATTATATAACTAGACCATCGTAAACTCTTATGATTATTTTGTCAAGACCATGAACCAAGAAAATTTTTTAGTCGTTGCTGCATTGTATAAGTTTGTCAGTTTACCTGATTATAACCAACTGCAAACACCCTTATTAAATTGTTGTCAGTTACAGGATATCAAAGGAACTATATTACTCGCTCCCGAAGGAATTAATGGTACAATTGCTGGTTCTCGTCAGGGAATTGATACGGTTTTAGCCTTTCTCCGTCATGACTCGCGGTTTAGAGATTTAGAATATAAAGAATCTTATGCCGAACTTCCCCCTTTTGAGCGGCTGAAAATCCGCTTAAAAAAAGAAATTGTGACTTTGGGAATACCAGAAGTTAACCCGAATGAAAAAGTGGGAACTTATGTCACACCTCAAGAATGGAATGATTTAATTTCTCACCCCGAAGTCACTGTTATTGATACTCGCAACGATTACGAGGTCACGGTTGGGACTTTTAAGGGTGCAGAAAATCCCCAAACTCAGACATTCCGAGATTTTCCCGAATATGTAGAAAAGCATCTTGATACCAGCAAACATAAAAAAGTGGCTTTATTTTGTACTGGAGGTATTCGCTGTGAAAAAGCATCATCTTATTTACTTTCTCAGGGCTTTGAAGAAGTTTATCACCTCAAAGGCGGCATTCTCAAATATTTAGAAGAAGTCCCCCAGGAAGAAAGTTTATGGGAAGGAGAATGTTTTGTTTTTGACGAAAGAGTTGCTGTCCGTCATGGCTTAAAACCGGGAAGTCATGAATTATGCTTTTGTTGTGGAAACCCCATTTCCGACGAAGATAAATCATCATCTGAATATGAAGCGGGAATTTCTTGCCCCCACTGTTTCCACAGTCTAACACCAGACAAAAGAAAACGACAACAAGAAAAATGGAAACAATACCAACTCACAAATTCAACCCACACCTAACCTTTAGATTTTTGCGCGAAACAAAATCAATATCTAGCAAAAAATCTAGCAAAAACCCTAAGATCCAAAAGTAATCATTACAATATATGAAGATATAAATCCTTGGAGAACAATTTGTGGTAGATAATCTTACCCGTACTCAACCGAAAACCAATCAAAAATTGGGTAACTTTACACAAAGACACATTGGACCAAACCCTGATGATATTCAGCAAATGCTTGATACATTAGGCCTTTCCCACCTTGATGACTTAATTGATAAAACAGTACCACAGGCAATTCGTTTTCAGCAAGAGTTGAAATTACCACCAGCACAAAGCGAATATGCAGCATTGGCAAAATTAAAGCAAATAGCCGATAAAAATCAGGTTTATCGCTCATTTATCGGCATGGGGTATTATGATTGTATCACCCCGGCGGTCATTCAACGCAACATCTTAGAAAATCCCGGTTGGTATACAGCATACACCCCTTATCAGCCAGAAATTGCCCAAGGACGTTTAGAAGCGTTGTTAAACTTCCAAACTATGATCATTGACTTGACCGATTTAGAAATTGCTAACGCTTCTTTACTTGATGAAGCCACAGCAGCCGCAGAGGCAATGAGTATGAGTTATGGTGTGTGCAAAAATAAATCTCATAACTACTTTGTATCCCGTGAATGTCATCCTCAAACCATTGATGTATTGCAAACACGCGCCAAACCTTTAGGCATAAACATCATTATCGGTGATCATCAAACCTTTGATTTTACCGAAACTATCTTTGGTGCAGTTCTGCAATATCCCGCAACTGATGGTACAATTTACGACTACCGCAACTTTATAGAAAAGTCCCATGCTCAGGGTGCATTGGTGACAATAGCCGCAGATCCTTTAAGTTTAACATTACTCACACCCCCCGGTGAATTAGGGGCTGATATTGCCGTAGGTAGTACCCAACGCTTCGGTATTCCCATGGGTTTTGGGGGTCCACACGCTGCTTATTTTGCCACCAAGGAAGAGTATAAACGCTTAGTTCCAGGGCGCATTGTGGGAGTATCAAAAGATATTCATGGTCAACCTGCCTACCGTTTAGCCTTACAAACCCGTGAGCAGCATATCCGCAGAGATAAAGCCACCAGTAATATCTGCACAGCCCAAGTTTTATTGGCAGTGATGGCGAGTATGTATGCAGTTTATCATGGACCTGATGGACTCAGAGCGATCGCCCAAAATATTCATCAATTAACCGCAACTTTAGCCGCAGGACTGAAAAAGTTAGGTTATAAAATCACTTCGGAAAACTTCTTTGATACCTTGCGGGTAGAATTAGAAAATACCAAATTATCAGCAATTCTCGACGCTGCGAATGAGAGAAATATCAACTTGAGAATTTTTGATAATTCCACCGTGGGTATTTCCTTAGATGAAACTACCACAGAAGCAGATTTAATTGACCTTTGGCAAATTTTCGCACTCAAAGATCAATTACCTTTTACTGTGGAAGGATTACCAATTTCTCATGCTCAATTATCACGAGAAAGTAAATATCTCACCCACCCAGTTTTCAATCGTTACCATTCAGAAACCGAGTTATTACGTTATTTACATCAACTAGAAAACAAGGATTTATCATTAACCACCTCAATGATTCCCTTGGGTTCTTGTACCATGAAATTAAACGCAACTGC
Organism: Anabaena sp. FACHB-1391; assembly: GCF_014696755.1. Classification (NCBI taxonomy): domain Bacteria; kingdom Bacillati; phylum Cyanobacteriota; class Cyanophyceae; order Nostocales; family Nostocaceae; genus Anabaena; species Anabaena sp. FACHB-1391. The sequence goes on from NZ_JACJQS010000043.1 coordinate 38,332, forward strand.
GGAAATGATTCCCGTAACTTGGGAACAATTCGGCAAAATTCACCCTTTCGCGCCAATTTCCCAAACCAGAGGTTATCAAATCCTGTTCCAACAACTAGAAGCATGGTTATCAGAAATTACAGGTTTTGCGGGAATTTCCTTACAACCAAATGCAGGTTCTCAAGGAGAATATGCGGGACTTTTAGTAATTCATGAATATCATCAAAGTCGCGGTGAAGGACACAGAAACGTTTGTTTAATTCCGCAATCTGCACACGGTACAAATCCCGCGAGTGCGGTAATGTGTGGAATGAAAGTAGTGGGAATTGCTTGTGATGATCATGGTAATATTGATGTTGAGGATTTAAAAGCCAAAGCTGAAAAACATAGTCATGAATTATCAGCTTTAATGGTGACATATCCATCAACCCATGGGGTATTTGAAGAAGCAATTCAAGAAATTTGTGCAGTAATTCATTCTCACGGTGGACAAGTTTACATGGACGGCGCTAATATGAACGCCCAAGTGGGTATTTGTCGTCCTGGTGATTTTGGTGCAGATGTCTGTCATTTGAACTTACACAAAACCTTCTGCATTCCCCATGGTGGTGGTGGTCCCGGTATGGGTCCCATTGGTGTCGCTTCCCACCTTGTCCCCTTTTTACCAGGACATTCTGTAGTGAGAATAAATAACAATGAAGATTTTACTCCGCACTCCGCACTCCGCACTCCGCACTCTTTTGGCGCTGTTTCTGCTGCACCTTGGGGTAGTGCGAGTATCCTAGTGATTTCCTGGATGTATATTATCATGATGGGTGCTGATGGGTTGACACAAGCAACCAAAATCGCCATTTTGAATGCTAATTACATCGCTAAGAAATTAGAGTCATATTATCCGGTTTTGTATCAGGGAAAAAATGGTTTAGTAGCACATGAATGTATTTTAGATTTGCGAAGTTTGAAGAAATCAGCGCAGATTGAAATTGATGATGTTGCGAAGCGGTTAATGGATTATGGTTTTCATGCACCTACTGTTTCTTGGCCTGTTGCTGGGACAATTATGGTCGAACCAACGGAAAGTGAATCTAAACAGGAATTAGATAGATTTTGTGATGCTTTGATTGCGATTCGTGAGGAAGTTGCGGCAATTGAATCTGGTACAATGGACATTCACGATAATCTTTTAAAAAATGCCCCTCACACTGCGGAAAGTTTGATTATTGGTGAATGGAAACATCCCTATTCCCGTGAACAAGCTGCTTATCCTGCAAGTTGGAGTAAGGAATATAAGTTCTGGCCAAGTGTGGGGAGAATTGATGCGGCTTTTGGGGATAGGAATTTCGTTTGTTCTTGTTTACCGATGGAGGCTTATAGTTAGATAATTGTAGGGTGCGTTAATGAAATGTAACGCACCGTTTTGATTTTTTTATTGAAATGGTGCGTAACGCTGGTGCTAACACACCCTACGGCCATTTATCAGAACTAAATTGTGCTGATATGATAAGGATCGCTAAAGAACCCCAAAAAAAATAGGGGGTTAAAACAACAGGAACAGCCCCAGCTAAAGATCCTATTAAACAAAAAAGTGCGAACATTGCAATATATGTCATAATTTCCCCCGATTATAACCACAGTATATAGTATATTATCTATCATCCAAAAATCGCCATTTTTCTTAAACAATAAAAAAATTACATCCTGAAAATCCTCCAATCCTGGTTATGATGTACAGGATGGTAATTTGGTAGGTTATTGGTGGGATGCTGAAATTGTCATTGTCTGATAGCGTAGCGTGGCGCAAGCCATATCAGGATGTCCAGGATTTTAGGATTTTCAGGATGGTAATTTGTAAGTTGTTGGTGGGATGCTGAAATTGTAATTGTCTGATAGCGTAGCGTGGCGCAAGCCATATCAGGATGTCCAGGATTTTAGGATTTACAGGATTGTGATTTGTAGATTATTGGTGGGATGTGGAAATTGTCATTGTCTGAATCAGGATGTCCAGGATTTTAGGATGTACAGGATTGTTATTGATGAATTATCTGTGAATATTGAAAGATGATAAAATACAGTTACAGTAATAGTCAAGAAGTAACAGCGGATAATTTAACTGATAACTTATCTATCATCCCAAAATCTCTATATTTTATAGACAATCAAACAACTACATCCTGATAGCGAAGCGTGGCGTTAGCCATACAGCAGTTTCCGAAGTTATGAGGTACAGTTAGTAATAATAAAGATAATACTGTCATGAAAGCATATTCAGTGGATCTCCGAGAAAAAATAGTTGCAGCCCATATTGAGGAA
>NZ_JACJQS010000044.1:0-40591 GCF_014696755.1 Anabaena sp. FACHB-1391
AAAAACATCCTGTTAATCCTCTAATCCTGGACATCCTGATTCTGACAATTTTATCAGGAAAATATATTTTCTATCATTCACAAAAACCTATATTTCCTCAAAAACATCCTGTTAATCCTCTAATCCTGGATATCCTGATTCTGACAATTTTATGAGAAAAATATATTTTCTATCATTCACAAAAACCTATATTTCCTAAAAAACATCCTGTTAATCCTCTAATCCTGGACATCCTGATATGGCTTGCGCCACGCTACGCTATCAGACAATTTTATGAGCAAAATATATTTTCTATCATTCACAAAAACCTATATTTCCTCAAAAACATCCTGTTAATCCTCTAATCCTGGACATCCTGATTCTGACAATTTTATGAGCAAAATATATTTTCTATCATTCACAAAAACCTATATTTTCTCAAAAACATCCTGTTAATCCTCTAATCCTGGATATCCTGATTCTGACAATTTTATGAGGAAAATATATTTTCTATCATTCACAAAAACTTGTATTTTCTCAAAAACATCCTGTTAATCCTCTAATCCTCGACATCCTGATATGGCTTGCGCCACGCTACGCTATCAGACAATTTTATGAGAAAAATATATTTTCTATCATTCACAAAAACCTATATTTTCTCAAAAACATCCTGTTAATCCTCTAATCCTGGACATCCTGATTCAGACAATTTTATGAGCAAAATATATTTTCTATCATTCACAAAAACTTGTATTTCCTAAAAAACATCCTATTAATCCTCTAATCCTGGACATCCTGATTCTGACAATTTACTTATTCCCTGGATTCCTTAATAAAGCCACAAAACCAGCTTGAACAAAATGAATATCAGCCGTTACAGCATAAATTAAACCCTGTTCTTTCATCACAATAAATGAGATACAATCTGTTAAACCCCAATTTTTGTCTTGACGACTGTGATAAAGTTCCAGCGCACCCATAAGAAGCGGTGTATCTACACTGACAACTTTGATATTATCTGTTTGATAACACTGATTAATAAACTGAACTGATGCTGTGCGGTTCACTGCACTTAAAGCATTACCAACTTCTATTAAAATGGCTTCTGTTATCCATACTTCAACAGCATTTTTCACCCTTGGTAATAATGCTTTTGCTTGAATATGGTATTGATCATTCTTGTTTAATAAAGCCTGAATAAATACCGTATCTAAAAATAGTCTTTCCTGATTCATTCTCTGATCTCATTGTCATGTTTAGAATTACCATATAAATAGTGATTATGTTGACTTGACCAATCACTTGGTGCTTCAATAGTTCCTGTTAAGGCCTCTAGCACATCCCAAGCATTACCTTCATTATTGCCTATTTCTGTAACTTCCATTAAAGGATTTTTAGTTTCATAACATTTAATTTCTAAAGTTACTATTTCTGGTTTTCGGGCTTGAAAAAGTTGAATCAGATCATTTAATGCTTCTTCTTTAGTCGCACCAAAACCTTGACATTCTGGTAAACTTAACAATGTCGCTTTAACCGTGCCATCTTCTTGATGTTCAATCAACACATCATAAGTTAACTTAGGTGCAATTGTGGAAAGAGCATTTTTCACAGCTAAAATCATGATATTTTTACTCTTCTAACTCTGAATTAATTATAACACAATACTTGAAAATAGTTAAAAAAATAGTTTAAATTATCATCTAAATGATGTTAAGATTTATAGGACTTTATTAGCGATCGCCCATTTTATATTTTATATTATTTTAAGTAGGTGAACGGAAAAAAACCGACATAAGTAACAAAAAGTAAAGTTATTCAAAACCTGTTCCCTGTTCCCTGTAACCTGTTCCCTGTAACCTGTTCCCTGTTCCCTGTAACCTGTAACCTGTTCCCTGTTCCCTGTAACCTATTCCCTGTCCCCTGTTCCCTGTCCCCTGTAACCTGTAACCTGTTCCCTAACGGTGGTTTATGTATTTAAGAAATATTTAAAAAATCTCTCACCCTTGCTAAATAAGTTTCTGCATCTTCTAACATCGGAAAATGTGCAGTATTAGGAATAATTGCTAATTCAACCTGATCATTTAAAGCCGCTGCTTTTTTACCCAACTCAGCGGGAATAATAATATCATATTCCCCCGCTACTAACAAAGTTGGTACAGTTAATTTAGCAAATTCTTGGGGCATAAATTCCGCTTGTTCCTTACTCACAGAAGTGAAAATTGTTCCCAAAGCCGCTTGATAATCAGCATTAATAAAATCTTCTAAAAAAGCCTGACGTTCAGATTTAGGAATGGGACTATGGAGAAATCTAGCCATAAACATTCTATCGGCTAAAGGGATTTTTCCTAACCACTTAGGACGGAATTTAACTACTAATCCTCCAAACTTATAAAAAGCTGCAAAAGCCTTTTCATCATATTCAAAAATACCGCTACAGGTTAAAATTGCTTTTTCTACCTTTTGCGGATAGCGGTTGAGAAATAAAGTCGCTATGGAAGCACCCATAGAATGAGCATTAATATAAACACGCTCCAGATTTAACTGATTTAATAACACCGCTAAATCTTCCGCATATTCTGTTAGTTCATAACTTAAATCAGGTTGAACATGAGAACGCCCAAACCCGCGCATATCGTAAAGTAAACAATCAAAATTATCTAATAACGCTTTAGCGGTACTTTGCCAATATCTGCCTGAACCCGCCCAACCGTGCATAAAAACCATTACTGGTTTAATAATATTTGATGGTTTTTTGACCCACTCGTAATAATGATCAACACCCCGAACATTTATATAAGTCATGGTAATAGTTAAAAACTAACAAGTAAAAACTAACAAGTAAAAACTAACAAGTAAAAACTAACAAGTAAAAACTAACAGTTAAAAACTAACAATTGACAATTGACAACTGACAACTGATGAGCAACAATTGACAATTGACAATTGACAACTGACAATTATGCTGATTCTGGTTTTGGTAAAGAAGAAGGATGTACTAGTAATTCAGCAGTAGAACGTTTTTCCACCATTTCCTTAGTGATAGTACAACGAGTCACATCCTTACGGGAAGGTAACTCATACATCACATCTAGCATCAATTCTTCCACAATACCTCGTAAAGCTCGCGCCCCAGTTTTCCGCCGATAAGCTTCTTGAGCGATCGCTTTTAACGCATCTGGTTTAAAATCTAACTGGACATTATCCATATTTAGTAGTTTTTGGTACTGTTTCACCAAGGCACTCCGTGGTTCTGTTAAAATTGCCATCAGTGCCTCCTCATCCAAAGGATCTACTACAGCCACCATAGGAATGCGCCCGATAAACTCAGGAATCATGCCAAATTTGACCAAATCATCCGGTTGTAGATGACGCAGGGTGTCAGCAGCGCGTTTTTCCTTAGTTTGCGCTTCTCCTGGTTGCACAAAGCCCATTGACTTTTTGCCAATTCTCTGATCTACAACCTTTTCCAAACCGCCGAAAGCACCACCACAGACAAACAAGATATTGCTTGTGTCAATTTGAATACAGTCTTGGTACGGGTGCTTACGTCCGCCCTGGGGTGGTACATTAGCAATAGTCCCCTCTAGCATTTTCAGCAAAGCTTGCTGTACCCCTTCCCCAGAAACATCTCTGGTAATTGAGGGATTTTCACTTTTACGGGCGATTTTATCAATTTCATCAATGTAGATAATCCCCCTTTGAGCCTCTTCCACGTCCAAATCTGCCACTTGTAACAGTCGCAACAAGATATTTTCTACATCTTCCCCTACATAGCCCGCTTCCGTTAGGGTTGTAGCATCAGCCACCGCAAAGGGAACATCGAGAATTTTGGCTAGAGTTTGTGCTAATAGAGTCTTACCACAACCAGTTGGTCCAATGAGTAAAATATTAGACTTTTGTAGTTCGATAGCATCATCTGCACCTGGTTTACCACTAGCCTTAGACTGAAGAACAGCCAACCGCTTGTAGTGATTGTAAACAGCCACCGACAGGACTTTTTTAGCTTCATCCTGGCCAATCACGTGTTCATCTAAATATTTTTTAATCTCTCTTGGTTTCGGGATTTGATTAAAAGAGAGATTAGACGAACGGGTGCGGCGTTTTTCCGGTGGTTCTGACTTTTGTGCCGGTGGTGAGGCGGCATTACTTGTATCCAGCAATTCCTCATCGAGGATTTCATTACACAAGTCAACGCATTCGTCGCAGATGTAGACTCCCGGACCTGCGATTAATTTACGTACTTGCTCTTGAGACTTACCACAAAATGAACATTTTAAATGGGAGTCGTACTTAGACATATCAGCCTCTTATTTCAGAATAGTGACGTTTTACCCTGCTGTGGGAAGATTTTGCCTAGAAATGACCTGATCGATCAAACCATAATTCTTCGCCTCTTCTGCTGACATGAAAAAGTCGCGCTCTGTATCAGCTTCAATTCTTTCCAAAGGTTGACCAGTATGTTTGGCCATTAATTGATTTAATTCACCCTTAATGTAAAGAATTTCTCGCGCTTGAATTTCAATGTCAATGGCCTGTCCTTGAGCGCCACCCAGGGGCTGGTGAATCATAATCCGGGAGTCAGGTAAAGACATCCGCTTTCCAGCAGTTCCAGATGTTAGTAAAAAGGCCCCCATGCTCGCGGCTAGTCCAAAACAGATAGTTACCACATCGGGACGTATTTGTTGAATTGTATCATAGATTGCCATACCAGCGTAAACAGAACCGCCAGGAGAATTAATGTACAATTGGATATCTTTTTCCGCGTCTTCAGAATCTAGGAATAGTAATTGGGCGACAATTGAATTAGCCACCACATCATCTATGGGCGTTCCTAAAAAAATAATCCGCTCGCGCAGTAAGCGGGAGTAGATATCAAAAGCTCTTTCTCCCATACCAGACTGTTCTACCACCATCGGGACGATGTTGCTGGGGCTGCTTAGGTTGCGGCTATTGGCTAGAGAACTCAAACTGGTAATTGGGTAATTTCCCGACTGCGATACAAGCATACTAGAATATTTAACAATAAATGGAATCGAATTGTGAACTTTTAACCATTATGCCCTACGGCACAATTCAGAAGGTAGGGGAGGCAGGGGGTAGGGAGTAGGGGAAAGATGTTTCCTAACTACTAATTACCAATTACCCATTACCCATTACCAATTACCCATTACTCAGGATTACTAGTTTCTTCTGCCTGAACTGTTTCCGCGCTTTGGACTGGGGAATCTATTTCGGCTGCTGTAGAACTTAAAGAACCTTCCGGTACTAATTCCACAGATGAGCGTTCTAGTAACCAGTCTACGATCTTTTTGGTTAAAAGTTCTTCCTTGACAACGCCACTGAGTCTATTTTTATCCAAGTCTTCATTAGGGTATTCTGCTATCAATTCCGTGACTCTCGCTTCCACTTCTTCATTGGTCACTTCAATAGATTCCCGTTTACCAATTTCTTTTAAGGATAAAGAACGCTTAATACGTTCCACAGCTTCCGGTTTTGATCTTTCCCGCAATTGGGGAATAATTTCCTGGGTAAATAGCTTTTTCACGTCTATCCCCTGTTCAGACAACTTCATCGCTGTTTGTGTCAGCATAGCATCAACTTCTTGATCAATGAATGTTGTCGGTAAATCTATTTCCACATGATTCAGTAGTTCGGTTAATAAAGCCTCTTGCTGATTTTCTTTGGTTTTATCTGCCGCTTCTTTTTCATACCTTTGTGTTAATGATGCCCGCAATTCCTCTAATGTCTCAAATTCGCTGACTTCTTGAGCAAAATCGTCATCTAATTCTGGCAGTTCTTTGGTTTTAATTTCTTTGAGTGTGATTGTAAACAAGGCCGCTTTACCAGATAATTCTTCGTTACCGTAGGGTTCTGGGAATTGAGCCGCTACTTCTTTGGTTTCTCCAGGATTCATCCCCACTATACCCAAAACAAAACCGGGAATAAACTTATCCTCTTGTAACTCAACTTGAAAATCCGTTCCTTGACCACCAGGAATTGGTTTGGGTTCACTGTCAGGATCATCACCTTCAGATTTAGCAATTACACCTTTAAAATCAATAACTGCCATATCACCGATTTGTGCAGCCCGTCCTTCTACAGGTACTAATGTGGCTAATTTATCTCTTTGTTCGTCAATAACTGTATCTACGCGGCTGGGGTCATACTTGATTTCCTCTGCTTTGGCCTCTAAACCAGTATACTTGTTCAACTTGATTTCTGGTACTACATCCACAGCCGCCGCAATAATTAGGGGTTGTCCCGGTTCATAATTGTTAATTAAATCATCAAAGGATGAGCGTAACTGAGGTTGACCAATGGCGCTAATGGCCTCTTGTTTAATTGCTTGCTCAATACCTTCTTGAATAATTTCTTCTAAAGCAGTTGCCTTAACACGAGTCGTTCCCAGCCGTTGTACTAATATTTGCCGGGGTACTTTCCCTTTGCGAAACCCAGGAATATTTACGGTCTTAGTTAAATTTTTGATGACTTGCTCGTATTTTTGTTTGGTAATTTCCGATGTAATTTCTATTTCCAAACCAATTTGACTGGCGGGAAGTTTTTCCTGGGTAACTTTCATGCTTTGTTTCTATTTTTATGATATTTTGATCTGAGGATCATACACAAGACGCGATCGCCCACTACAGTGAGAAACTAAGATAGCCTCGGCGATTATATCTTGATATCTCACGGTTAGGATGTGCTGATCAGGCATCATTCCCTGCCATTGGTGGATAGATACCCCTGAGCAGATATCCATTTTATCGTCAAAAGTGAGGGATTGAACACTTTATGATATTATTTCCACATAGCAGCCCTAATCCCGGTAACATAACTTAACAATCAGGGCTGATTTAAAATACCTAAGTGTCAATGGCCTTGATTTTCCTTTTCTTGCATTTTGCTGTACAATTTTATTGTACAATGTTATATTATAGGATAATGTGGTATATTTGATTGTCATAACTAAATTGTATTGTTGTCAACTGCGATTTAACCAAGTCTCAAATTCCTCAATAAACCTCAAAAAATAAGATAATATTCCGAAAATATGCAAATTTTATTATTTAATGCCCACCGATGCCCACCGTTGAGAGGAAGAAAAGAGATAATTTTTTGAGTCGTGCAAAAAAAATTGTTAATTACCTCTTAAAGGAGGAGTCGAGTTTGTCTAAATCCTATCGTGTCGCTATTTTGGGTGCAACTGGTGCTGTAGGTACGGAGTTGCTGGAATTACTAGAAAGTCGGAACTTTCCCTTAGCTGACCTGAAATTATTAGCATCGCCACGCAGCGCGGGAAAAACACTAAAATTCAAAGGTGAGGATATCCCCATTCAGGCAGTAAGTGATCATGTCTGGGAAAATGTGGATATAGTATTAGCTAGTGCTGGAGGTGGCATCTCCAAAACTTGGGCTGGAGTAGCAGTGGAAAAGGGAGCAGTGGTAATTGATAATTCTAGTGCCTTCCGCATGAACCCGGATGTACCTTTAGTAGTCCCGGAAGTAAATCCCCAAGCAGCAGCTAATCATCAGGGAATTATCGCCAACCCCAACTGTACCACAATTCTCATGTCATTGGCAGTATGGCCATTACATCAGGTCAAACCAGTGAAAAGAATTGTAGCAGCTACCTATCAATCTGCCAGTGGCGCTGGAGCTAAAGCCATGGAAGAAGTAAAAATCCAAAGTGAAGCTATACTACAAGGACAGCAACCAGTAGCCGAGGTCTTACCTTACCCATTGGCATTTAATTTATTTACCCATAATTCCCCCTTAACACCTTGGGGCTATTGTGAGGAAGAAATGAAAATGGTCAACGAAACCCGGAAAATCTTTGGTAGTCAAGAAATCAAAATTACCGCCACCTGTGTCCGTGTTCCCGTCCTCCGCGCTCACTCGGAAGCCATTAATTTAGAATTTGCCACTCCCTTTAATCCAGAGGAAGCTAGAGAAATTTTAAGAATATCACCCGGTGTAAAATTAGTGGAAGATTGGCAAGCAAATTACTTTCCTATGCCTATAGAAGCTAGTGGGAAAGATGAAGTTTTAGTAGGCAGAATTCGTCAAGATATTTCTCATCCTTGTGGGTTAGAATTGTGGCTGTGTGGAGATCAAATCCGTAAAGGTGCAGCCTTAAACGCAGTACAAATAGCAGAATTATTAGTAGAGAAGAATTTACTAAAATCTACTTAGACTATAAATTTTAATTGAGTCATTTCTCACGGGTAATTAACAACGGAAAACGGACAACTAACTTAGGAGAGAAAAGAGTGTGGGAGATTTTGGCACAATAGTAACCGCTATGATTACGCCGTTTCAAGCAGACGGTAGTATTAATTATGATGTAGTCGCAAAACTAGCAGACCATCTAGTGAATAACGGTACAGATGCACTAGTGGTATGTGGAACAACAGGAGAATCCCCAACACTGAGTTGGGAAGAAGAATACCAATTATTTGTGGAGGTGTTGCAGACTGTATCAGGAAAAGCTAAAGTAATAGCTGGGTGTGGTTCTAATTACACCAAAGAAGCGATCGCAGCCACCCAAAAAGCGGCTAAAATAGGAGTACATGGTTCTTTACAAGTAGTTCCCTATTACAACAAACCACCACAAGCAGGATTATATAAGCATTTTCAGGCAATAGCAGAATCTTGTCCCGATCTGCCCATGATGTTATATAATATTCCTGGCAGGACTGGTCAAAACCTGCTGCCAGAAACAGTGGTACATTTAGCGGAAATTGATAACATTGTCGCCATTAAAGAAGCCAGTGGTAACTTAGATCAAGTTAGTGAAATTCGCCGCTTGACACCAAAAGAATTTCAGATTTATGCTGGAGACGATTCTTTAACCCTACCCATGTTAGCAATAGGCGCTGAAGGTGTGGTAAGTGTGGCTTCTCACCTAGTAGGTAATCAACTACAAGAGATGATTCGCGCATTTCGTCTAGGAAAAATGCAAATTGCTACCGACATTCATCTAGAACTGTTCCCATTGTTTAAAGCTTTATTTTTAACTACAAATCCCATTCCTATCAAAGCAGCACTGAAGCTACAAGGTTGGGAAGTAGGTTCAACTCGTCCACCCCTGTGTGAAGCTGATACAGATGTGTTGAATAAGTTAGAATCAGTGATGCAAAAGCTGAATTTAATCTAAACAAGAATAAGTAAGGAATTTATTTATAAAGAATGTGTACTTGTTAGTAAATTACAATTTAAGCACCTGTGCTACAACTGAACAAAAGACCTTTTGCAAAAGTCCAAAAATGATATATCTCATTCCCAACGGAAGAATCTTCAGGATGTTTACCTGCGCTTAACATCACAAATTAGGCAATTATGCGAAAAGTCTAATATAAAAATGACTCAATTTGATGGCAATGAAATCAAATATGACTCTATAAAAGCTGGATTTAAACGGAAGTGTAAAGTTTCCTTTTATACAAAAAACCGAACTATCAACTGATTCACAACAAAAAACAATCTCCAGGAGAAAATGGTTAAAACCGAAGCTAATTCCGCTCTGAAAATTATTCCTTTGGGCGGCTTACACGAAATAGGTAAAAATACTTGTGTGTTCGAGTATGAGGACGAAATTATCCTGTTAGATGCAGGATTAGCCTTTCCCACAGAGGCCATGCACGGCGTAAACATAGTATTACCTGATACAACTTATCTCAGGGAAAATCGCCACAAAATTAAAGGCATGATCGTCACTCATGGTCATGAAGACCATATAGGTGGTATTGCTTTTCATTTGAAGCAGTTTGATATTCCCGTGATTCATGGACCAAGACTAGCACTGGCCATGCTAGAAGGTAAACTCGAAGAAGCAGGAGTCAGAGACCGCACAGAATTAAGAACAGTCCTCCCCCGTGACGTAGTGCGAATTGGCAAACATTTCTTTGTGGAATATATTCGCAATACTCACTCCATTGCTGATAGCTTTACCGTTGCTATTCACACACCATTAGGTGTAGTCATCCACACGGGAGATTTTAAAATTGATCATACTCCCGTAGATGGTGAAACCTTTGATTTACAACGTTTAGCTGAACATGGTGAAAAAGGCGTACTCTGTTTATTAAGTGATTCCACTAATGCAGAAGTTCCAGGATTTACACCTTCTGAACGTGCTGTTTTTCCCAACCTTGACCGAGTATTTTACCAGGCTACTGGACGTTTATTTGTTACTACCTTTGCCTCCAGTGTCCATCGCATTAACATGATTCTGCAATTGGCAAAGAAACATAATCGTGTTGTCACAGTTGTCGGGCGTTCCATGTTAAATTTAATCGCCCATGCGCGGAATTTAGGTTATATCAAATGTGAAGATAGTCTATTTCAACCGCTGCATACTGTCCGAGGAATGCCAGATGAAAGAGTGTTAATCTTAACTACTGGCTCTCAGGGTGAGACAATGGCAGCAATGACAAGAATTGCTAATAAAGAACATCCCCATATCAAAATTCGTCAAGGAGATACAGTTGCATTCTCCGCTAACCCCATTCCCGGTAATACCATTGCAGTGGTTAATACCATTGATAAATTGATGATTCAGGGAGCAAAAGTGGTCTATGGACGGGATAAAGGTATCCACGTTTCCGGCCACGGCTGTCAAGAAGAACAAAAGCTGATGATTGCTTTAACTCGTCCTAAGTTCTTTGTCCCATTCCACGGTGAACATCGGATGTTAGTCAAGCATTCGGAAACTGCTCAAAGTATGGGCATTCCGGCAGAAAATATCGTAATTATCAAAAATGGTGATGTCATAGAATTGACAGAAAATTCTATCCGCGTTTCTGGTCAAGTGGCCGCTGGCATTGAATTGGTGGATACTTCTAGTTCGGGTATGGTTAGTTCTAAAGTCTTGGAAGAACGCCAACGCATGGCTTCAGAAGGTATGGTAACTATTGCTGCGGCTATTGATTGGAGTGGTAAGCTCATGGCTAAACCAGAACTACATATGCAAGGTGTGGTGACGAGTATTGAGCGATCGCTTCTACAAAAATGGGTACAACAACGCATTGAAGAAATTCTTGGTGTACGTTGGTTGGAGTTTTCCCCTGCTGGAGGACAACCCGCAGATACAGACTGGGGTGGATTGCAGGAAACTTTAGAACGGGAGTTAGCTCGTTCCATGCGGAGAGAGTTGCAATGTCAACCAGCTTTGACTTTGTTGATGCAAGTCCCGGAAGAGCCTGCTGTGAAGGTTTCTGACGGCAGAAGACGACGCACTCGTTCTACTGCTGTGGCTTCTTAAGAGTTATCTCATGCCAAGGCGCAAAGGTGTTTTTGAGCATCTTTGCGTTTTTTAATGGGAAACGGGGAATTTCAACAAAGTTAGAACGAGTTAAATCAAGTAATTTTATTGTTTTTTAACATAATGTTGGGATTGGACGTGAATTTACCGTCTCTGGTGCAAGAATACTCAAAAATTCTCAGGAATGGGATTTAAGCCTCAAGATAGATTTGGACTGAGAGTAAGCAGTGTAAGAATTAAAGCTATGGTGTCATCGAGAAAGAAATTAGAGATAATACCACGGCCGCAGCTAATAACTGCTAATAACTATCCATAAGCCTGGAAGACTAGGGGTAAACATCAGGAACAATATCACTGCTTTGCAAAACAGTCCAGCGTAATATTGGTGTCTATCTCTGAAGTTAGCTATTTAAGAGTATTTTCCTTGATCGTGATTATTGATAATAGTTACTATATTAAGTTGTGTTACAATTAAGATAAATCACACCCAAAGGCAGATGTGTTCACTAAAATCTTAACTGTGTCAAGTTATCAATAGGATTGAATCAGTAGGATACTTAGGGGAATCAAGGTACAAATTACTACAGAAAGATATACATCAAAATGTAGTTTTCTGGACTTTGAACCAATCAAAAAGCATGAGCAATGCAATATTTAAGTAAAAGAGTTAAAAGAGGTTTATTTAAGTCCCAGTCTGGTAAACATTATTCAGCAGACTTAAACGGTTCTTTGAACATATTCAGAAAAGTAGTTGGGGACTCTATCTTTGATAGAAACTCAGTTTTAGTGGCTTGTAGTTAGTCCTGTAAGGTGTGTGTTCCTTACCAAGCTAGAAATATTTGACTATATTTTTAGTAACTATTAACAGATGGATTGAAATTTGGAAACCGGTTTATGGGATCTTTGATCTTTGATAAAATTTCCGTCATAATACTGTTTTCCGGTGACAATTCTTGTCATATTGTATATTCATCAGTAAGATGAATACCCTCATAAGAAGAGAATAATTACCATGAAGGTATCTAAAAGTACCAACAAAAATATTTTTGTATCAAGTTGGGTTTCTCTAAATCAAACAGACGCTAGTGAAACTAATGTGAGTCCTTTACAGGATATTAGACCTAAGCCTGTTTGGGGATTTTTACGTCCTTTGCGAAATTGGTTAGATAGCATCCAAGTCAGCGATCGCCAATTAGCTCACCGTTTATGTCAATTAATTCCCGCTCAGTGTCCATTTGAGCGCGATATCAAGCTATTTGGTAAAACCCTGTTTCACATTCCACCATTGTGCAAGCTTAACCCCTTGTATGAAGAATTAGTAGGTTTACGATTTAGAGCAATGTGCTATCTAGCCGATACCTGCGGCGAGGATATTTCACAGTACTGCTAATAGGTAATGGGTAATAAGTAATAGGTGATTCACGTTTTATAACTGACCACTGACCACTGACCACTGACCACTGACCACTGACCACTGACCACTGACCACTGAACTAATTCTTCTGAAGTTGCCATTTTTGCATAGCATCCTGAGCATCTTCGTAAGCGATCGCACCTGTAGGAACTAAAATAGCAGTGGAGATAGCACCCTGAAAATCTCCTTGATTAGCCCGAATTTTGGCTAGATTTAAGATTTTTTCACTCCACTGGTTAATTGATGTTTGGGCGATTTCAAAACCCGGTTGTCCCCGTTGTATTTTTTTAGCAACGGCAATGGCACGATTATAAGTAGAAGCTTGTTCAGGAATAATTAATGCTGTAGCTGTATCTAAGAGAGTCTTATTGCTCACATACTGCTTAGCCTCTATTTGCCATTTTTTAATCACAGTTTCAGCTTGGGAATAAAGCGGCTCTTTTTTGGTAATTAACTGAGCCGTGGCTATAGCATTTTCATATTTTCTTTGTTCGGCTTGTGCTTGTGCCAACTCTAAAATCATCTGACACCAAACTTGAATATTTTCCTGTGCTTTTGCGTATATTGGTGTGTTCGCTTTAATTTTCCGGGCTTTGGCGATCGCTGTCACCAAATCCCCTGGTTGAGTAGGGACAAGAGACATTTTTCCTAGCTCCAAAATGGCTTGATTGCGTTTTTTAGAGTCTGTATTCAAACTAATTTTGCTGGTACTGCGGTTTTGGGTAGTAGGTGATAACTGGGGAAATTGAGTCGCGCTAGTTGTATTGTCAAATACTGTTTTTGATAAATTTTTAAACCGGAAATTTTCATGATGGCGGAGCAAAAATGTAGCAAGTAAAGCTACTATCACCATATTGCCACCACCCCAGATGATAAATTGTTGCCATAAAGGCTTCTCCGACGGGCTTGAAGCCTTGTCTTTGGCGGTGGTGATAGGGGAGGGGATAAATCTACCCTCCCAATGGGATATTGGGGCAGTTTCTAAGGTGTGGTTGTTTTCGACAATTGACTCGGAAACTAATTCGGTTGGTATTTTGTTTAAAGTAGTTGCTACCGAGGCATTTTCTGTCCAGTCAGCTTGATCTATGGTAGTAATAAAGTCACTATTTTTCAGAGGGGGTGCAGTTCTAGTGACAGCAAAACTGGCTTCTGGGAAAATGATGGCTGCGGAGTTTTCATCTAATGTCAAGATAGGCAAAATAGCTGGTTGTTGAGTAGGAATAACGGTGATAGGATTTTGGACCGGCCGCCAGTGGTATTGACAGAGTTTGGGTGTAAGATAACTCAGATAACTGGCTAAATCGCCAAAGTCGTATCCCTTCCCCGAACCCAAAGCTTCTAATAATGCTGCTGTGAAGAAACCGTGACCTAATTCTGTACTTTCATGGGAAAATTCTTCTGGTTGACAGGAAATAATCGCCCCCATTTGTAATTGGGCAGCCAGTTCAATAATTTCTTGGCCTACGGGTGCATCTGCTTGTGTCCCAAAAGCCCGGTTAATATCAAAGATCAGTAAGACCTTGATGCCAGTAAATTCTAGACTTTGCATCAGCGATCGCACTTCTATACCCGTCTCAGCAACTTGTTCAGGATCACCGCCAACGGGCATTAAATAGTCTTGTTCTTTGTAGTTAACGCCATAGCCACTAAAAAATAACCATAAATAGTCTTCCGGCTGCCAAAATGTAGCCGCTAATTCTTGTAGTAACGACAGAATATTTTCCTTGGTGGGATAAGAGGATTTATCTCCTATGGGGGGGGAAGTGTTTGTCATCAATAAGCAGTTTTCAGGGGGAAAACCTGCCTGTGTCACTAAAAAGCCTTTAATTGCCTCAGCATCAGCTTGAGCGCAACCTAGAGGTTGAAATAATTGATATTGATTAATGCCAATGGCGATCGCCCAGTAATTTACCATCCCATCTTTATCGGCTATTATTTGCCTGAAATTGCTGTTAGCACGAACCTTTAACTACAAAACTAACTTATGTTTTATAGTTTAGATAATTTTAACTCATTTCTGACATAAGTTATTTTTTACACTATATAAATACTCATAAAAATACACCTAACTTAAATATTCAGGCAGGGAGGCCTATCCCACAAGAGTTAAATTCATTGAGTTTATATAATTTAAATTAAATGCTTAACAGCTTAACAGTTATTTCTATAGTGCCTGATGTGAATTTTATCGCTTAGAATAGGAAGGTTGTTAAGAATTACAATATCCGCTGTCATGGCTGTTCCTAAGAAGAAAACATCAAAATCTAAACGAGATAAACGCCGCGCTACCTGGAGACACAAGGCTGCTGTTGAAGCCCAAAAAGCTATCTCCCTCGGTAAATCCATTTTAAGTGGCCGTTCTAAATTCGTCTATCCAACCGACCAGGAAGAAGAAACTCAAGAATCTTAAAGCATAATTCCGTCATCTATCATAGAGACTTCTGATAAATTTATACTCGTAACGGCTGAGATTTGAATTTTTACCAGATTAAGAAAATCTAGACTTGTGGGGTTTTAGCTGTGCTAAACCCCGATCTGTAAAATCAAATAATTCAGCCATTTTGAGTATAGATGAGGATTGGTAGAAAATCCTCATTGCTCTAGGATTTTCCGAATAATTAACCCTAATTCCCGAAATCTATGGTTTTTAGGGTAAATGCGGTTTATTTGCTCTTAAATACCAACAATCCATTTCAAAAGTGATATTTTACCTTTATAGGGTGCGTATCGCCAATTTATATCCCAAGGTAGGAAGTTTTGTAAAACGCTTTTGTAATGTGAAAAAGTATCGAAACCCGCTTTACCGTGATAGCTACCCATCCCACTATCACCCACACCCCCAAATGGTAAAGACGAAACAGCAACCTGCATTATTGTGTCCTGAATACATACCCCACCAGATGATGTTTCCTGTAAAATGCGTTTTTGCAAGTCTTTATTTTGGGAAAATAAATATAAAGCTAAAGGTTTTGGTCTGGAGTTAATTAAGGTAATGGCTTCGTTAATATCTGTATATTCAATGATGGGCAAAATTGGACCAAAAATCTCTTCTTGCATTACCTGATCTTCTAAAGAAACATTTTCTAGTAAGCTGGGAGCAATATAAAGTTCTTCTGGTTTGGTTTCTCCACCAACAATGATTTTACCAGATTGAAGTAAATTAACTAATCTATCAAAATGTTTTTGATGAACAATTCTGGCATAATCAGGACTAGTAGCGGGATTTTCCCCATAAAATTCCTTGAGACATTTTTGTAAAGCAGCGACTAAATCTGGTTTAATTTTTTGATCTACTAACAGATAATCTGGTGCAATACAAGTTTGTCCAGCGTTAATAAATTTTCCCCAAGTAATCCGTTTAGCGGTATGTTCTAAATTAATGTCATGATCAACAATACAAGGACTTTTTCCCCCCAATTCCAAAGTAACTGGAGTCAGATGTTTTGCAGCAGCCTCCATGACAATTTTACCAATGGCTGTACCACCAGTAAAAAAGATGTGATCAAATTTTTGGGCTAGTAACTGTTGACTAGTTTCTACTGCTCCTTGAATGACCGTAATATATTCAGGAGGAAAGTATTTTTGAATCAGTTCGCTGATTAAATCAGAAGTATGGGGTGCGAGTTCTGAAGGTTTAATTACCGTACAATTTCCCGCAGCGATCGCCCCAACCAAAGGTGATATGATTAATTGAAAAGGATAATTCCAAGGACCAATAATTAATACTATTCCTAAAGGTTCTGGACATATCTTAGCGGAATAAGGGAATAAATCCACAGGAACCGCTGCTTTTTGCGGTTTTGTCCAGTTATTGATATGTTTGAGAGCATAATCAATTTCTTTATTAACACCGATTTCTGTAGCGTAACTTTCAAATTCTGGTTTATGTAAATCTGCCTTTAATGCCTGGATAATTCCCTCTTTATTCTCAATTACCAACTGCTTGAGTATTTTTAATTGAGAAATCCGAAAAGCTACATCTTTAGTTTTACCTGTTTGGAAAAACTGCCGTTGTTTGTTAATAATATCCAGAGGTTTTGATAGTTCAGTAGTAAGCATTTTCTGGTGATAACTAGGTTATAAAATTCGGAATTTGTAGAAAAATTATTATTAATGCAGATGTTTTTTACTGCATTAATAACAAAATTTTAATTGATGGTAAAAACTGCTGAAACTCAGCCAGTGGAGGAATAGAAATTGCTCTTTTTAAGAGTGTTTTCAAAACAGATGAATCATTGATATTATTCACTGCATTAATAATAGTTATTGGTACTTCACCAAATCTTGTTTCTAAGACTTCAATCACGCTATCTTGACTACTTTGAATGACTCCTAACTGACGACCTTCTTGCAGACCTTCCTCAATTCCTTCTTGTTTAGCTAATCTTTCAATACTGGTTACATAGCGCATTTTTCTAGCCTCTTCGTAACTTTTGATTTCTGTTTTAAAACTAATTGCCAATTCTTCAGGTAAGACCATTATCCAATCAATAAACCGGAATAATTGTCTAATATCTTGCCGACTCAAACCGCTTTCTAAGAGGATTCTGACATAAATTAAAACAAAAAGTATCTTTGTGCCATAGGTAAAACTGTCGCCGGTTCGCAAGTTAATAATTCACCATCTGCGCGAACTTCATAGGTTTCCGAATCTACTTCCATAAGAGGTAAAGCATCATTTAATTTCATATCCTTTTTAGTTAATTGACGAGTTCCCGAAACAGCAATTGCTAACTTGTTCAATCCTAATTGTTGGGGAATTTCTCTTTCTAAAGCTACTTGAGACACAAAAGTTAATGATGTGGCATTTTTCGCACCGGCAAAACTGCCAAACATAGGACGCATATAAACAGGCTGGGGTGTGGGAATACTAGCATTAGCATCGCCCATTTGTGACCAAGCAATCATACCACCTTTAATGACAATTTCCGGTTTGACACCAAAAAAAGCAGGTTTCCACAAACATAAATCCGCTAATTTTCCCGCTTCTACAGACCCCACATACCCAGAAATTCCATGGGTAATCGCTGGATTAATAGTATATTTAGCAACATATCTTTTCGCTCGAAAATTGTCTGCATTGCCATCATTACCCAGGCTTCCGCGTTGCAGTTTCATTTTATGGGCAGTTTGCCAAGTTCTAATTATTACCTCACCAACGCGCCCCATCGCTTGGGAATCGGAAGCAATCATACTAAACGCGCCTAAATCGTGGAGAATATCCTCAGCAGCAATAGTTTCTCTACGGATACGAGACTCAGCAAAAGATACATCTTCAGGAATAGCGGGATCAAGATGATGACACACCATCAACATATCTAAGTGTTCATCTAGGGTATTAATGGTGTAAGGACGGGTAGGGTTGGTAGAAGAGGGTAAAACGTTACTTTGTCCGCAAACCTTAATAATATCCGGTGCGTGTCCTCCTCCCGCCCCCTCGGTGTGGTAGGTGTGAATAGCACGATGTTTAAAAGCCGCAATTGTATCTTCAACAAAGCCAGCTTCGTTTAACGTATCCGTATGTATTGCTACTTGTATATCATATTCATCAGCCACCGTTAAACAAGTATCAATAGTTGCAGGATTTGTTCCCCAGTCCTCATGGAGTTTTAACCCCATTACCCCCGCTTCAATTTGTTCTATCAGTCCTTGAGGTTGACTAGTATTACCTTTTCCTAAAAATCCCAAATTAACAGCAAAAGCGTCCGCCGCTTGCAACATTCTGTAAATATTCCATGGTCCGGGAGTACAAGTTGTGGCATTTGTTCCCGTAGCTGGTCCAGTACCACCACCGATCATTGTCGTGATACCTGATGCAATAGCTACTTCAATTTGCTGGGGACAGATAAAATGGATATGGGTATCAATTCCTCCCGCAGTCAGAATCATTCCTTCACCAGCTAAAGCCTCCGTTCCCGGTCCAATAATGATATCTATATTATCTTGAATATAAGGATTTCCGGCCTTACCAATTTTGTGAATTTTACCATTTTTAATCCCAATATCTGCCTTGACAATACCCCACCAATCAAGAATTAAAGCATTAGTAATCACTAAATCTACCGCACCATCACTATTAGAAATTGGGGATTGTCCCATCCCATCTCTAATCACTTTTCCGCCCCCAAATTTCACCTCATCTCCATAATTTGTGAAGTCTTTTTCTACTTGAATAAATAATTCTGTGTCTGCTAATCTAATTCTGTCTCCTACAGTTGGTCCATAGGTTTCGGCGTAGGCTTGGCGGTTCATTTTGTATGACATATTTTTATCCTTTTTTGATCACGTTTTTGGTGCAGAGAGAATTTACAGGTTTCCGTTAATTTTGTTATTAAATCCGTAGATTTGGCGGCTACCAACTAAAGGAATTAATGTGATTTCCTTTTCGTCTCCCGGTTCAAATCTGACTGCTGTACCTGCGGGAATATCTAATCTCATTCCTCGCGCTTTTTCTCTATCAAAATGTAGAAAACTATTAACTTCGTAAAAATGAAAATGTGAACCGATTTGAATTGGTCTATCTCCTGTATTTGCTACTACTAATTTAGTAGTTGGACGATTTGCATTTAATTCTATTTCTCCTACTGGGGTAATAATTTCTCCGGGGATCATAATCTCATTTCTCCTAAGTTACAAATTTTCTAAGAATTAGACAAATGGTGTAAATGCTTTTTGTACCTTCTCCTATCTTAATCGTTTCTAACGAATGGGATTATGTACAGTTACCAACTTAGTTCCGTCAGGAAAAGTGGCTTCTACCTGAACATCATCAATCATTTCTGGTACACCTTCCATAACATCATCACGATTTAATAATGTTGTCCCATAACTCATCAAATCTGCCACAGTTTGACCATCTCTTGCACCTTCTAAAATAGCAGCAGAAATCAAAGCCACTGCTTCAGGATAATTCAATTTTAAACCTCTATTTTTCCTTCTCTCCGCGACTAAAGCAGCGGTAAAAATTAATAATTTATCTTTTTCCTGGGGTGTAAGCTGCATTTTTCTTTCCTCTGCGTCCTCTGTACCTGAAGTGGTTAGTTTAAATTTGCCATACTCTAGGAATACAATTACCACGATTTTGATAATTTATTCGTAAATTTTGCCAAATATTTGTAAACCAATTTCTCACTTCTGATATAGAATTACCACGATAGCGACATAAAAATCCCTGTTGTAAGCGAGTTACTCCAGCAAAATTATTTTCAATCATTAAAGAACGGGCTTTGTCAATCATTTCTCCAGAAACGGAATTTCCTAACCAAACCAAAGTACCAAGAACGGGATTTCCTGCTAACCCGTGGGGACTGTGAAATACTTCATCGCTACCAGGGATAATTTGTCTATCAATCCATAATGGCATACCATTTTGCCATATTTCTGTGTGCGATCGCATCTCTCCCTCTAGAAATTTTTCACCCCTAGCACTGCGCCCAAATCGCATAATTTCCCAGCCTAAATAATTGGCGTTTTTACCTAATTCTACCCGCAAATCTTGGCGATAAATTGCCCCATTAAATAAAATAGTTTCTTGGGGTAAATATTCTAAATTTCCATGATCATTAACTTGGATATTGACAATTTGTCTTGCTGGTAAGCCCTGACTACGATATATTTTACTTCCGGCTGCGGTGGTAATTAAGGCCTTTGTCTGAGGTTGGAGGTGAATATCAGATGTCAAGCGATCGCCCCCCACAATGCCCCCAGCCGTGTGTAAAATCACTGTATGGCAAATTCCTTGTCCTTCCGGGTAGAAGGGACGTTGTACCTTAAAAGGTGCTTGATGGTGATTGTAAATTAATTGAGTGGAATTTTGGCAATTAGCATAGACTAAATTAAGTTTTCCATGCCAACTTTTATCTATTGGACTGTTAATAATCATTGCTAGAAGAAATACATTTTATCTGATTTTAATTTTATAGCATTTTTGCTTTTTTATTAATAAATACGGTTGTAGTTACTGCTATTAAATAAATTATCGTCAGGTTGGTAATTCAAAAATTTTATCAGTACCTAATCAGGTTCTATTTTAACTAAATCATTTTTTTGAAAACTATTTAATTGCGTATTTATATGTAGAAAACCTATAAATAAGTAATTAATTTTACTTGATTATCTCCTCAGTGCTATGATTTTGCTTTCACAGTCCATAACCACAATCTGAAAAATTCACCTGTTGCCTTCACACTATTTCCGGTCAAAATATAATAGAATTTCCATAAATACAGCATCTACGAAAAAAATATGACAGCTAAAGTAATTAGTGTTTGTAATCTCAAAGGTGGAGTTGGCAAAACTACCATCGTTATGGCCTTGTCAGAGTATTTAGCAGGGGATACCATGTATGGTCAGCGGGTTCTTGCCATTGATTTAGACCCCCAATGTAACTTAACTACTGCCTTAATGTCTGAACAAGTCTGGGAATGGCAATATAATTATCGAGGATTGACATTACCCTTTTTATTTAAAAATGCTGACCATTTTTTAGCCAATGGTAATTATCAGAAATTTATAGTCAAAGAAGAAGTTTCTAATGTCAGAAATAAAAACTCTTTTAATTGTTTACATCTAATTCCTAGTAGTTCTAAATTATTTGAACTTCAAGAAGATTTTCCAGAAACTTCTGTGGCAATTTTACGTCAACTTATCAATCCATTACTAACAGAATATGACTACATTTTAATAGATTGTCCACCCAGTATTAATAATATTATCAAAAGCGCGTTTTATGCCAGTGATTTCTGTATTATACCCTGTGTTCCCAGTCGAATGTCAATTCACGGTTTAGAACTATTACTAAAACAAATTGAGAAGTTTAATCAAGATTATCAACATGACCTCAACCCCATAGGAACTTTAATTTCTCGTTATAATGGTACTGTTTCTCAAACACAGAATTTGAATTTTATTATTGTCAATCCTTTTTTCCCACCAACTTTCTCCAATAAAATTCCAGAAAGAGCGAAAATTGCGGAAAGTTTAGATTTCAGTATGCAGCTAACATACAAACAAAAGTATGGTGATATTCATGATGTAATGGTAAAACTAACTCAGGAATTTATCCAAAGACTAAATCACAATTCTGTTAATTTGTTACAAATGGCGACTTTAGTATAAATAGCAGGTTTTAAACGATACAAAAAAGCTAACATAAGCTAACAATAGCCAGCTTTTTCTTCCTCTCCAGCGTAATTCTTTCACTCCATAAATTTTGGACTTTAGACTTTAGATAAATCATCCAAAATCCAAAATCCAAAATCTAAAATTAAAGGACAAAAACCCAAATTATTTATGAAGATTATGAAGATTATGAAGATGTAAATTTTCACCTCCAGCGTAATTTTTCTAACCCATAAATTTTGGACTTTAGACTTTAGATAAATCATCCAAAATCCAAAATCCAAAATCTAAAATTGTTTAAGCCATTTGATTTTCAATCGCCCAACGCGCTAATTCAGTGCGGTTGTGGAGATTGGTTTTACCCAACATATTGGAAACATGACTTTCAACAGTACGCTGACTGACATTTAATTCTTCAGCGATTTCGCGGTTAGCTAAACCCCTAGCTACAAACTGTACAACTTTCAGTTCCGTTGGGGTTAGCTGGACATCGAAAGGAACTTGGATGCGAGAAGCATTGTCGCCGCTCCCCTTGCTTTGGTGTTCTTTCCAACGAACAGTTTGCTTAAGCGAAGATTCTACTTGTGCTACGAGTTCTTCAGGTTCAAAAGGCTTGACCATATATACGTCCCCACCTTTATTTAAACTCTTAACTCTCTCCGTGCTTTGTCCTTTAGCCGAGAGGAAGAGAACAGGAATCCAGCCAGTGCGTTCGTTTTGTCGGACTTGTTCGACAAAAGTGTATCCGTCCATTTCCGGCATCATCACGTCACAAATAATCATATCTGGAACGTCATGTTCTAGAATATCCAGAGCTTCTCTTCCATTTTCTGCCGTTCCGATTTCATAGCCTCGGAACTCTAAGTAATCCTTCACCAGCAAGATGAGGTTGGGGTCATCATCAATCAGTAAAAGTCGTTTGTGTTCTTTCATGCTGGTTTCTTTCATAACAGTGGCACTTGTCGCGCTTCGATCCATTAGGGTGTTGATATAGTTATCCTGTATGGTGGATGACTTGATTGTGTTGTCTTTTTCCCACTGAAATTACCTTTATCGCCCCTAAGTCTTAAAAGTGGTAGTCACTTTCAACATACTAGTAGGTGGATGGCAAAAGTCTAGTAAGGATACGTATAGCAGTAGTCTTCATAATGCGCTATTATATGTCCATTTGAAAAGTGCAGGCTAAAAAACCCTGATTAAATCATCGTCGTTGTGAATCACAAGTCGGTATTTTTTCAAGACGACCCTAGCTCAAAACTCACCCGCGCTTTCATTGGTCCACTGCTGCTTTACTATATCCTTCGGCGGTGAAACCTCTATCAGAGGTTCAAAATCAACCGGGGAAGTTTTTGAAGTATGGGTTAAAAATGCAATGCAGATTTTTTCACCATACTAATTGCCAATTCACTGGTCTTAGATGACTTGATCTCATGACTTCTGGGCTTAATTGGCGATACCAGACCGCATCTAGGTAATATACCATTATCGTTCTAGAACAACAAACACGCAAGTTTTTGGCTTGAGTTGTGAAGATGCTTATGGAACGGCTGTCTGATAACTGATGGGGTTATCGCTTCCCCAATCCTGGTTAACAACATTCCCAAGTTCTAGACTAGCGGATTTGTAACAGAATTGAGCATTTATCTGTTTGTGGTTACACAAAGTCTAGAGTTTTTGTGTGAATGGGTCATGGGTAATTGGCAATTATTCCCTGTTCCCTGCTCCCTGTTCCCTGCTCCCTGGTCTCTAGTCCCTAGTAGTTTTGGGGACGAGATGGCTGTTTGTGGATCACTGTGCTGTTACTCATTGAGTAGATCCCTGATTACAGTTCTATAACAATTTCCCAAGTTTGCAAATAAATTTGTCCATATCAAAATATTCATTACTTACGCAACAAACCCTGACAACTAAAATAATTGGATATTTGCACTTAAGTACCGCCACCCTGTCCTGAGTTCGGAAACCCGTACATGAGCCAGCATTGCTATTATGTCCCATCTTTCGCTAAATTAGCACTCATGAGTCGAGAGTGCTAAGAAAGCAAGAAATTTTGTATGGCAGCTGTATCTCTAAGCGTTTCCACCGTTAAACCCCTGGGCGATCGCGTTTTCATCAAAGTGAGCGCCCCCCAAGAAAAAACCGCAGGCGGTTTGTATTTGCCCGATAATGCCCAGGAAAAACCCCAAGTAGGCGAAATCGCCGCTGTTGGACCTGGCAAGCGTAATGACGACGGTAGCCGTCAACCAATGGACATCAACATTGGCGATAAAGTGTTGTACTCCAAGTACGCTGGCACTGATATCAAACTGGGTACTGAAGAATATGTACTCCTTTCTGAAAAAGACATTCTAGCAGTCGTTAGCTAGTTAGGGATGGGTGATAGGTCAAGAGTTTTCCCCATTATCTCTTTACCATTCACCAATTTCAAGACAAATTCAATTTACTATCGGGATTTAGATTTATTATGGCAAAGCGCATTATTTACAACGAAAACGCCCGTCGCGCTCTAGAGCGTGGTATTGATATTCTGGCTGAAGCTGTAGCTGTTACCCTCGGTCCTAAAGGTCGTAACGTCGTTCTAGAAAAGAAATTCGGCGCACCACAAATCGTTAATGATGGTGTCACCATCGCTAAGGAAATTGAATTAGAAGACCACATCGAAAATACTGGCGTGGCTCTGATTCGTCAAGCTGCTTCTAAAACCAACGACGCTGCGGGTGATGGTACAACCACAGCTACCGTTTTGGCTCACGCTATCGTTAAAGAAGGTCTGCGGAACGTTGCTGCTGGTGCTAATGCGATTTTATTAAAGCGCGGTATTGATAAAGCATCTGCGTTTTTAGTCGAAAAAATTGCTGAACACGCCCGCCCTGTAGAAGATTCTAAAGCGATCGCTCAAGTTGCAGCAATTTCCGCTGGTAACGATGAAGAAGTCGGTAGCATGATTGCTCAAGCTATGGACAAAGTGGGTAAAGAAGGCGTAATTTCCCTAGAAGAAGGGAAGTCTATGACCACCGAATTGGAAATCACCGAAGGGATGCGCTTTGATAAGGGTTATATTTCCCCTTACTTCGCTACCGATGCAGAGCGCATGGAAACCGTTTTTGATGAGCCTTTCATCTTGTTAACCGACAAGAAAATTGCTTTAGTCCAAGATTTAGTTCCCGTCCTCGAACAAGTAGCTCGTTCCGGCCGTCCTTTGGTAATTATCGCTGAAGACATCGAAAAAGAAGCCTTAGCAACTTTGGTAGTTAACCGTTTACGCGGTGTTCTTAACGTTGCTGCTGTGAAAGCTCCTGGTTTTGGCGATCGCCGTAAGGCTATGCTAGAAGATATCGCTGTCTTAACCGGTGGTCAAATGATTACCGAAGACGCTGGTTTGAAACTAGATACCACCAAGATAGAAAGCTTAGGTAAAGCTCGTCGCATCACCATCACCAAAGACAGCACCACCATTGTGGCTGAAGGTAATGAAGCTGGTGTCAAAGCCCGTTGCGAACAAATCCGTCGTCAAATGGAAGAAACCGAATCTTCCTACGACAAAGAAAAACTCCAAGAGCGTTTGGCTAAATTGTCCGGTGGTGTAGCTGTAGTTAAAGTTGGTGCAGCTACCGAAACCGAAATGAAGGACAAGAAGCTACGCTTGGAAGACGCTATCAACGCTACCAAGGCCGCTGTAGAAGAAGGTATTGTTCCCGGTGGTGGTACAACCTTGGCTCACCTCGCTCCTCAGTTAGAAACTTGGGCCCACAGTCACCTCAAAGATGAAGAGTTAACTGGTGCTTTAATCGTCGCTCGCGCTTTACCTGCACCTCTGAAGAGAATTGCAGAAAACGCCGGTCAAAACGGCGCTGTAATTGCAGAAAGAGTCAAAGAGAAGGACTTCAACATTGGTTTCAATGCTTCTACCAACGAATTTGTAGATATGTTGGCCGCTGGTATTGTTGACCCAGCCAAAGTAACTCGTTCTGCTCTGCAAAATGCCGCTTCTATCGCTGGTATGGTGTTAACAACCGAATGTATTGTTGTTGACAAGCCAGAACCTAAAGATGGCGCTCCCGCTGCTGGCGCTGGTATGGGTGGTGGAGATTACGACTACTAGAATCTTTTCCTACCTTTAAATAAATAGCCGCTTCCGTAAGGAGGCGGCTGTTTTTTTTGCGAATTTTTGATGAATCTGTAAAACGTGGTGCTTAAATCAGTTATTTACAGCAGTTTCCGATATTATCAAGTACAGATATTAATCATAAAACTCTTGTGGTGCGGGCATCTTGCCCGCTAAAAGCCTACCTCATGAAGATAAAATCTGCTGTAAATCAGTTATTTACAGCAGTTTCCGATATTATCAAGTACAGATATTAATCATAAAACTCTTGTGGTGCGGGCATCTTGCCCGCTAAAAGCCTACCTCATGAAGATAAAATCTGCTGTAAATCAGTTATTTACAGCAGTTTCCGATATTATCAAGTACAGATATTAATCATAAAACTCTTGTGGTGCGGGCATCTTGCCCGCTAAAAGCCTACCTCATGAAGATAAAATCTGCTGTAAATCAGTTATTTACAGCAGTTTCCGATATTATCAAGTACAGATATTAATCATAAAACTCTTGTGGTGCGGGCATCTTGCCCGCATAAGGTGTACCTCACTCAAAGCTACTTACTGTACTAGATACTAATATTGTTTCAGCCTCACTAAAACTGATTTTATTTATCTAATATCCTGATAAATAAATCCGGTGATAAAATTTGTGTTCCGTGATAGTATTTTAACGGCAAAATATGTTTCTTATCAAGAGAAACTAAATAATCAGCACTAACTTCATAAGCTGCGGCCAAAAACATATTATCATTAGGATCAATATTATCCAAGATTGTTGCTTCATAAGTACCTTGGATTTTAATTGCTGTGTAAAAAATGGCTGTCAAAATATCTTTGATATCAGTTTTATCAATATTTTTTGCTAATAATTTTTCAACTAATTCCTCTAATATTTGTGGAGAAATTACTAGATTAAATTTACCTTCTCGCCAGAATATAATAATTTGACAAGGCGCACTATTTGGGTTTTTACTCAATAAAGCCGAGATGAAAACAGATGTATCTACAATTACTAAAGGTATTGGTGAATCAAATTTTTGAAAAGACATTATCAGAAATCCGATTCATTTAATTTTGCCGATATTCTTCCACTAGCGGCATAAAATTTTTGCCAAACTTCCTCTTCACAGTCATTGGATAAAGCTAAAACTTCGCTGATAGTTTCTGCAATAATCTCTTTTGCTTGTTGTTTATAATCTCCGGGTGGTTTTTCTTGATTATTTAATCCCAGTTGTTGAATTAACTGCTGTAATAACCATTGTTTATCTTCAATGGAGTAAGTTTGTAATATTTGTTCAATTTCAATAATCTTAGGTGATGGCATAACATTTTCATAGGAACAGTTTACCTACTTTTAGTATAACAAAGGCTTCGGTTAAAGAGACGTGATTTACAACGTCTCTAAAATCATTAAAACTCCGCGTTTTCTGGTGTGCGAGGGAACGGAATAACATCCCGAATATTCCCCATACCCGTCATAAATTGTACCAACCTTTCAAACCCCAAACCGAAACCAGCATGAGGAACAGTCCCATAACGACGCAAATCTAAATACCACCACAAATCTTCCGGGTTCATACCTTGTGCTAAAACCCGTTTTTCTAAAACATCTAACCGTTCTTCCCGTTGGGAACCACCAATAATTTCCCCTATTTTTGGTGCGAGAATATCCATAGCGCGGACGGTTTTTTCATCATCACTTAACCGCATATAAAAAGCTTTGATTTGTGCCGGATAATCTGTCACAATGACTGGCTTTTTAAACAGTTGTTCGGCTAAATAGCGTTCATGTTCTGATTGTAAATCAGCACCCCAACTCACAGGATAATCAAATTTAACATCAGCTTTTTCTAAAAGTTTAACTGCTTCTGTATAAGTCAACCGTTCAAATTGATTGTTAATAATATTATTAGCAGTTTCTAAAACAGTTTTATCAATGCGTTCATTAAAAAATTCCATGTCTTCTGGACAAGTTTCCATTACATATTTAAAAATGTATTTCAGAAACTCCTCAGCCAAATCCATATCACCCTCTAAATCACAAAACGCCATTTCTGGTTCAACCATCCAAAATTCGGCTAAATGACGAGAAGTATTAGAATTTTCCGCCCGGAATGTAGGACCAAAAGTATAGACATTAGTAAAAGCCATAGCCATAATTTCGGCTTCTAACTGTCCACTAACTGTTAAATATGCAGGTTTACTAAAGAAGTCTTGACTATAATCAATTTCTTGATTTTCTCTGCGGGGAACATTCTTTAAATTAAAATTAGTAACAGTAAATAATTCTCCAGCCCCTTCGCAGTCACTAGCAGTAATAATGGGAGTATGTACCCATAAAAAACCCCGTTCGTGAAAAAATTGGTGAATAGCAGTCGCGCAAGCATTTCTTACCCGAAATACCGCACCAAAGGAGTTAGTTCTACCGCGCAAATGGGCTATGGTTCTTAGAAACTCAAAGGAATGACGTTTCTTTTGCAGAGGATAGGTATCAGGATCAGCGTCTCCGTATATTTTCACCGTATCCGCTTTTAATTCTATTCTTTGTCCTTTACCTTGGGAAGCTACTATCACTCCTGATACTTCTATAGAAGCACCCGTATTGATTTGTTTTAAGATTCCTTGATAATCTGGTAAATCTTGATTAATCACAACTTGCAAATTACCCAAGGATGAACCATCATTAACTTCTAAGAACGCAAATCCTTTTAACTCGCGTTTTGTTCTTACCCAACCTTGGACTACCAAAGTTTCTTCTGGTTTACCACTTCTTAATATTTCTGCAATACGACGATTTAGCATTTTCTCCAACTGTTTTTTTTGACTATATAATACCAATTATAGCAAAATAGAGACTGAAAATCGGATAAACCGAATCATAAAATTTCCGATTTGATATCATTGGACTTGGTTTAAATAAAATCCAAAATCCAAAATCCAAAATCTAAAATTCCATCATCCAACCCAAGATTTTAGTAACCAACCTATAATAACGCCCAAACCGCCAAAACGGATAGCTTGCCAAAAAGGTCTTTTTAGGGTATCCCAAGAAAACAACCGGCTTTCTCAGTTGATTTCCAAGGTTTCCCACTGTTTTTGAATGCAGGTTAACTCTGTCTTAATTTATGGGGTCTGTTTGCTATTTTGCTTTAAATTCTTTAATTATTGTTGCCATTGTGCCTTCAAGAATCTTACTCAAGTTTCCACTTCCTCTCATTCCTGTGCAAAATCTAAGTGGGGATTTTCCTCTAAATTAGTCATTAGCGATTCGTAATTAGCTATGATGATTAAATCATAAATTTTACTCTTAACTTAGCACTTAGTCTTATGTTGCAAACTAGTCAACTAAATGAAATTAGCACTTTAGAACTGGCACAAGCACTCATGGAAAGGTTAAGGATCACTCCAGAGGATTGGCATCGTCTCAAATCTAACCGCAATGCCCGCGCTAGTGAACAGGTTGCCGCCGCCATAGTCTTTTTAGTCAAAAATGAACCCCAAGAGGCGCAAGCCAGACTAGAACAGGCTGTAGGCTGGCTAGACAAATCAATTTCCGCCCCTCCTTGCCCCACCCACGGACACAAAACAAAGTAAGGGCAAACCCCCTGTGGTTGCCCAATGGGGTAAGGGCAAACCCCCTGTGGTTGCCCCAGTAATAAAGGAATTAACCTCACCCTTCACCTTCCCAAAGATAATAAACGACGGCTTTCTACCTGCTTACAAAGCCTGAGTTCTGTACCTTTGCGATTCCATTCTACTTGATCAAAAATCTGATGCAGCAAGGACATACCGCGTCCACTTTCTGCTTCCTCAGGTGGTAAATAGTCATTGGGATCACTATCACCTGTAATGGAGGGAGTGAAACCGCTACCCTGATCTGAGATAATCCACCAATATTGATTATCTACTAATGAGAAACGGACTACTACTAATTTAGCGGGATCAAGATTATTCCCATGTTTAGCGGCATTTACTAGGGCTTCTTGGAGTCCTAGTCGCAGTTCTGATTGCAATTTTGCCGGAATATCTGTCAACAATAAATCTAGGATTGGACAAAGATAAAGGGTGGAAGCAAAACTAATTGTCCCCCAGTAACGCCCGACTGGACGAAGAGAAATGGTAATCACAAGAGAAACCCCGTAGCTTTTAGTTAGCTAGACATCAGGAAAGCTGTTTCAGGCATTCTGATCAGAATTAGGTGATCATGTTGCCTGTAAACTTACGTCTGTAAAACTAAATTTATAAAAATGCTCTTGGCTGGTAAATTAAGACGAGAATTCATATTGCTTATTTACAATTTTCTCAAGTTAATCTGTTGATTTAGCAGATAAATAAAAACTGCTATTTTTGAACAGGAGGAGAAAAACAATCTCATTAACTGCTGGTTTGTATTTAACACAATCTTATTCCTTTCTTAACATTTTATGCAGCCTCGATTTCTTTAAAACAAAATGAGTTTCTATTTCTATGTAGTTTCATTCTAGCATTATGAGTATCCACTAGACTACAAATTTCTGATTTTTATTTTTTGTGAAAAATTAACTACTCTGGTCATTGTCCGATAGTGCCAGAAAAGCGGCTGCCTCTACATGGGCAGTTTGGGGGAAAAAGTCGGCAGGTTGCACCCTTGTGAGTCTATACAGTCCATTTTCGCAAAGTAATTTGAGGTCACGGGCTAAGGTAGATACTTTACAACTGACGTAAACAATTCGAGAAGGTTTCAGGTTTCTTAATGTTTTGATAACGTTATCTTCACATCCTTTCCGTGGTGGATCAAGTAAGACGACATCCGGTATGATCTCTAAATTCTGGAGAATCTTTTCCACCGCACCTACTTGGAATGTGACATTATTAATTCTATTTTCTTGAGCATTGACAATTGCCTGTTTTACTGCTGTTGATTGTAATTCTAAACCGATGATATGCTTTGCTTGTTTAGCCAGGGGCAAAGTTAAGGTCCCTATGCCACAATAGGCATCTACTAGGACTTCATGACCTTGTAAATTTAGTTCTGACTGAATTACCTCTAATAGTGCTTCGGCTGTTTCTGTGTACACTTGGAAGAAGGTATCTGGGCGAATTTGAAAATCCAGTCCGGCGAATTTTTCTCGTAGGTAAGGAACTCCAGCTAAACAACGGGTTTCTAGTCCAAATATAGCATTTGTGCGATCGCTATTACGATTTAATGACACGCCCACTAATTGGGGATAACGCTGTAACCATTGCTGTGCTTGGTTTTCAATTCCTGGTAAATTCCTATCTTTGACGACCAAAGTTAGCAGCATTTCTCCTGTGCGACGGCCAATGCGTAAACCTAAATGGCGAATTAATCCTTTGTGTCTGGTTTCGTCATAAATTGACCAACCCTGCTTTTCAATATCTAATTTTACTTCAGCTAATAAAGGATTTAACCGTGGATCTTGCACTGGGCATTGATTTAAGTTTATTAATTTATGTGTACCTTTGTGATAATATCCAGCTTGGACATGACCTGTAGCAGCAATACCAAGAGGATAGGTAACTTTGTTGCGATAACCCAAGGATGTAGCAGCTACTAATACTGGATTTACAGGTATGTTAACAAAACCGCCAATTCTTTCTAAAGCTTGAATTACTTGATTTTGTTTGGCTATTAACTGGTAATCATATTTAATATGTTGCCATTGACAACCACCACATTTATCAGCGACAATACAGCTTGGTCGCACCCGTTGAGGCGAGGCTTGCAATAATTCCTGCACCTGACCATAAGCATATTTTGGCTTAACATTGAGTAACTTGACAAGTAGGCGATCGCCTGGTACAGTATCAGGAACAAAAACCACACGCTGTTCAAAGCGTCCCACACCGTCACCAGTGTCGTTTAAATCAGTAATTTCCAGTTCGATAATTTCACCTTGTCGCCACATTATATTAGTCATTAGTGAGTTGTTAGGGAATAGGGAAGGGAGAGTTCCTTAATGTAGAATTGTGAATAGATTTATGTCTATCTTCCCACACACTTCACGAATGTTCCTCTAAGTCGGTAAACTAGCAAATATAAATATTTCGGGTTATTTAGATCATCATGACTGTAATTAGCCAAGTTATTCTCCAAGCTGACGACGAACTGCGTTATCCCAGCAGTGGTGAACTCAAAAACATCAAAGCATTTTTGGAAACTGGTGTAAAGCGCACAAGAATCGCTGCCACCCTTTCAGAAAACGAGAAAAAAATTGTTCAAGAAGCCACCAAAAAACTTTGGCAAAAACGCCCTGATTTTATCGCCCCTGGTGGTAATGCTTACGGTGAAAAACAACGGGCTTTGTGTATTCGGGATTTTGGCTGGTACTTACGCCTAATTACCTACGGTGTACTTGCTGGTGACAAAGAACCCATTGAAAAAATTGGTTTGATTGGTGTACGAGAAATGTACAATTCTCTAGGCGTTCCTGTTCCAGGAATGGTAGAGGCGATTAATTCTCTCAAACAAGCGTCCTTGGATTTACTAAATGCAGAAGACGCTTCAGAGACCGCACCCTACTTTGATTACATCATTCAAGCCATGTCTTAATCAAAGGCCTGTATTATAGCCCGGAATTGGGAACAGTAAATAGGGAATAGGGTTAAGGCTCTTGACTTCCCCGCAGTTGGTAGTGGCTATGGCAATATTTGTCAAGTTATTAACCAGTTGTGGGGATATTTTATCTCCGTGATAAGTGACTGCTGTTAAATTAGTTAAATTAGTCCCAGTTCGCGTTTTAGTAAATTAATTGACTGTGTACCGATATAGTTTTCACAGCGAATGAGTTTAGGTGGACGAATGAGGTCTTCTAGGAAGGTTTGTAAGGTTGCTTGGGCTGTGGAGTAGCTGACTTGATCGGTACAAAAGATGATTTCTGAGCGTTTGACAATGGCGTGTAGTTTATAATCATCCTTAGGCTGGGAAGTCATTACTAATAATTCTTCACCTCGTAAACCGTGGAGAATGACTTCTGTAGCTCTGAGAATACCAGAACTGAGGCTAATTATACCGATACAACTGGATTTGGGTAAGCCTTTAACTACAGTTAGTTCTTTTCCGTAGTCGTGAATATCTAGGGGGATAACACGAACGGCTTTGAGGGCAGCGATCGCTTCCACTTCTCCGATAAAATAACGACTGGTGACTAATGTGGCCGAG
Organism: Anabaena sp. FACHB-1391; assembly: GCF_014696755.1. Taxonomy (NCBI): domain Bacteria; kingdom Bacillati; phylum Cyanobacteriota; class Cyanophyceae; order Nostocales; family Nostocaceae; genus Anabaena; species Anabaena sp. FACHB-1391. Next base: position 33,040 of record NZ_JACJQS010000044.1, read on the forward strand.
GCTGTTTGGTCTAATACCGCCATTAGTTGTTCCATTGGTACTAGCTGGACGGGAATTTGCAGGGATTCCTCTAATTCATCAACCATTAATTCCCCAGCCCCAATATCTTGAGATGGAGTTACTACTAATACTCTCGCGCTACAACGCAAACGCCAGTCAACTTCTGCTAAAAATAGTTCCCGTGCTAGATTGAGAGAACAGCCTTGGGTGAGTAACTCGTCTAGGGCTTGTTGAACTACTTTATAACTGGTTGGATGTTGTTTGAGAATGGGGGACTGTGATCTATTTCCACCTTCATGACCTTGGGTACGAATATAGATTCCTGAACCTGCAAGACTTTCCACAAATCCTTCTACCTCCAATTGGCGGTAAACTTTGCTAATGGTATTGCGGTGTAACCCGGTTTGCATTGCTAAAGCCCTGGTACTGGGTAATTTGTATCCGGGTGAATATTGCCCGGAGGCGATCGCAAATCGGATTTGATTAAATAGTTGGTTAGATGCGGGAATTTCACTGTCTGGTTGAATACGGAACTGAATCATGACCAATTCCTCTGCCTAAAACTTATATTAATTGCCATCAGTTACCTATTAAATATATGATTAATGGGTTAATTTACTCTGATAAATATTACCAAGGAACTATACAGGAGTCGGGAGTTAAGAGTCAAAATCAATTAAAGAGCTATTTAAGTTCTTGTCTGTGGCCTATTATCTCTTGTCTTTTCCCTTACTGCCAACTTAATTATGACAGAGCCAGCAATAAATACTTCAACAATTCAAATTTCCGCGGACAATTTCCAAATAGATGCTTATTTAGCAAAACCAACTTCCCCTGGTTCTTATCCGGGAATTATTGTTTTACAGGAGATTTTTGGTGTTAACGTGCATATTCGGGATGTAACAGAACGAATTGCTAAACTGGGTTATGTAGCCATCGCCCCGGCACTGTTTCAACGTCAAGCACCTGGATTTGAAACTGGTTATACTCCCGAAGACGTGGAAATAGGCCGAAAATACGCTTGGTTACAGACCACAGCATCAGAAATTTTAAGCGATATTCAAGCAGCTATTAACTACTTAAAAACTTTACCCCAAGTCAAAAAAGAGGGATTTGGTTGTATTGGCTTTTGTTTTGGTGGTCACGTCGCCTATCTAGCTGCTACTTTACCAGATATTAAGGCTACTGCATCCTTTTACGGTGCGGGGATTACTAATCGCACTCCTGGAGGTGGAAATCCCACTATTACCCGGACATCAGAGATTAAAGGAACTATCTACGCCTTTTTTGGGAACCAAGATGGGAGTATTCCCCTAGAACAAGTGGACGAAATTGAAGCAGAACTGGAAAAATACAAAATTCCCCATCGTGTTTTTCGCTACAATGGGGCTGATCACGGATTTTTTTGTGACCATCGTGCCAGTTATAATTCTAAAGCTGCGGCGAATGCTTGGCAACAAGTCCAAGAACTTTTTAGCCAACTGACAATTGACAACTGACAATTGACCAGTGACCACTGACAACTAACAAATAACAATTTATCTTCAAAGTCATGAATTCCGAATCCAAACTTTCTCAAACAGCCAATTCGTCTTTTTCAATGGACGATTTTGCTAAAGCACTAGAAAAGCACGATTACCAATTTCAAAAAGGGCAAATTGTTCGTGGTAAAGTCTTCCAAATTGACCATGATGGAGCTTATGTTGATATTGGTGGAAAATCGTCTGCGTTTCTTCCCCAAGATGAGGCTTCTTTGAGAGCAGTAACTGATTTGTCGGAAGTATTACCGATGAATGAGGAACTAGAGTTTTTAATTATTCGGGATCAGGATGCTGAAGGTCAAGTTACTATTTCCCGTAAGCAATTGGAAATGCGTCAGATCTGGGACAGACTGTTAGAAATGCAAGAAAATTCCCAAACCGTCCAAGTGCGGGTAACAGGTATTAATAAAGGCGGTGTTACGGTTGATCTTTTGGGTGTGCGGGGGTTTATTCCGCGATCGCACATATCTGAACGTGATAATCTAGAAGCACTCAAAGGCCAAAGTCTCACCGTCGGCTTTTTAGAAATTAATCGTGAAACTAAGAAACTGGTTCTTTCTCAACGTTTAGCGGCTCGTTCTAGTAACTTCAGTTTATTAGAATTAGGTCAATTAGTAGAGGGAAAAATTACCGGCATCAAACCTTTTGGTGTATTTGTAGATTTAAATGGTGTCAGTGCTTTACTCCACATTAAACAAGTCAGCCAAAAATTTATTGAATCTTTAGAAAAGGTCTTTCAAATTGGTCAACCCATTAAAGCTGTAATTATTGATTTAGACCAGGGTAAAGGTCGAATTGCTATTTCTACCAGAGTTTTGGAAAATTTCCCTGGTGAACTTGTGGAAAATTTTGCAGAAGTCATGAATTCAGCAGAAGCTCGTGCTAATCGTGCAGCTAATAAAACTGCTGAATAGTTGATTGATAACAGGTGATTGGTAATTGGTAATTGTCAGATCTTAATTGCTAATTGCTAATCCCTATTCCCTATTTATTCAGATGCAGTTAAAATCATCAATATCATCATAGTGAAATGATCATGAATCAAGTAAATGCTACTGAAATACAAGAACATTTGAGTGATTTTTTGGATAGTCTTACCCAAGGAGAAACATCAATTGTTATTTGTTATTGAAAAAGCTGGAAAAGCGATCGCTACTCTCATTAGTTACAGCAGTTCCCGATATTATGAAGTACAGATATTAATAATAAAACTCTTGTGGTGCGGGCATACTTCGACCAATCTCAGTACAAGTCTTGCCCGCACAAGGTGTACTTCACTCAAAGCTACTTGCTGTTGAAATACAAGAACATTTGAGTGATTTTTTGGATAGTCTTACCCAAGGAGAAACATCAATTGTTATTGAAAAAGCTGGAAAAGCGATCGCTACTCTCATTAGTTACAGCAGTTCCCGATATTATGAAGTACAGATATTAATAATAAAACTCTTGTGGTGCGGGCATCTTGCCCGCACAAGGTGTACTTCACTCAAAGCTACTTGCTGTATCAAGAATGGAAACCTTTAAAACAATTGGACATTTATTTAATTTCTGAAGACGATGAAGAATCTTTTAGTCCAGAAGAATTCATTAAAGCTTTATAAATAAGATATACAACTCCTATTTATGGACAATTTACCAGAAAATAAATCTAATTCCCATGCAGGGGGCGGTTTACCCGTAATCCAATATTGGGTAGAAAAAACTCTCTCACCCCAAGGTTTACAATTATGGCAAACTCTCAATCATAAAAGCGCTTGTTTATCCTGTGCTTGGGGTACGGGTGGACAACAAGGAGGATTTGTCAATGAAGCAGGAGAATATTTACAACGTTGTGCTAAAAGTGTAGAAGCTATTGCTGCGGAATTGCAACCAGGAATTAAACCAGATTTTTTCCAAAAATATAATATCAGTGAATTACAAAAATTAACTTCTCAAGAATGTGATAACTTAGGTAGACTTAGTTATCCTCTCATTCTTAAATCAGGATCATCCCATTATCAACGTATTAGTTGGGAAGAAGTTTATCAAATCGCAAAACCAGCCTTTAGTTTAACACCAGCAACTATAGCTAGTTATAGTTCTGGACGTTCATCTAATGAAGCCGCTTATTTATTACAATTGTTAATGCGATCGCTAGGTAGTAATAATCTAGCAGATTGTTCGGATTTATGTCACGCTCCCTCAACCGTCGGCTTAAAAAAAGTTTTCGGTTCAGGAACATCAATGGTAAGTTTAGAAGGCTTACAACATAGTGATTGTGTGGTTTTAATTGGTTCTAATGCACCCGCAAATCATCCCCGATTAATGAACGAATTAATCAAATTACGGGACAGGGGTGGTAAAGTGATTATTATTAATCCCCAAATTGAAATCGGTTTAGTCAAATTTGCTTCTCCTGCTTTTCCGATCAAATCCTTACTTACCGGTGGTTCTGATATATCTTCTTTGTATTTGCAACCCATTCCTGGTAGTGATGTAGCCTTATTTCTAGGGTTACAAAAATCCCTAATTGCCCAAAATTTAATTAAAATAGAATATCTCAAATCCTCCACTCAAAACTGGCAACAAATCTTAGATTATGCCCATAATATATCTTGGGATGATATCACCAAAACCTGCGGATTATCTCAAGAAGAAATTACCGCCACAGCCTATATAATTGGTAAATCTGAGCGAGTAGTATTTGCTTGGGCTATGGGAATCACTCAACAAACTAACGGTGTAAATAATGTTTTGAGTATAGCAAATACGGCTTTAATTACAGGTAATGCTGGTAAAATTGGCGCAGGAACAATGCCCATTAGAGGACATTCTAACGTCCAAGGATTTGGTTCAATGGGTGTCACCGTCAATTTGCGAGAAGAAATCAAACAAGCACTATCTCAGCTGTTAGGAAAACCCCTGAATGAAACTCCAGGTTATCATACCCGTGATTTAATAGCAGCCGCAGAATTAGGAAAGATCAATACCCTCTTTTGTTTAGGGGGAAATTTGTATGCAGCTAACCCAGACTTATCACAAGCAAAACGGGCTTTATCACAAATAGAAACCATTTTTTATGTAGCGACCAAACCGAATTTAGGACATTTTCACGGATTAGCAAAACAGCAAACTTTAATCTTACCTGTTTTCAATCGCTTTGAAAACCCCCACCGGACAACAACGGAATCAGGTAATAATTTTGTCAGGTTAAATGATGCAGGTAAAAGTCATTTACAACCAGATAATTCTGATTTGATTTCTGAAGTAGAATTAATTACAGAAATAGCCCATCGTTTACATGATGAACATCCGATTAATTGGCGTAAATTGCAAGATACGGTTTATGTTAGAGAATTAATTGCTAAAACTATTCCTGGTTACGAAAAAATAGGTCAAATTGATCAAACTCAGGCAGAATTTACCATTGCAGGACGGATTTTTGATCAACCTAAATTTCCCACTTTTGATGGTAAAGCCCGGATGTTTGTCACACCTTTACCACAATTAAATTTACCTGATAAATCAGCTTTTGGTGTGGAGGAAAATCAACCAGGAATTGTCTTAATATTGGGAACAGGACGCGGTTATGGACAACATAATACCGTAGTTTATCGCAGTGCAGATAAATATCGCAATATGCCCCATCGTCATTGTATTTTAATGAATAGTTTGGATATTAAAAAAGCAGGATTTCAAGAACATCAACGAGTTACAGTTAAAGGAAGTGGAGGAGAACTAGAGAATATTGAAATTATTTGTGGTGCAATTCGTGAAGGTGTAGCCTTTATGTTTTATCCTGAAGCTAACGTTTTATTGACAGCAGCAATTGATCCTCAAAGTGGTACACCTGCTTATAAAAGAGTTCCGGTTTTTGTGTACTAAATATTATCTCTATTATCTCGTTCCCAGTCTCAGACTGGGAATGCCATTAGGAGGCTCTGCCTCCATTTGAAAAAAAAAGCAAAGCCTTCTAAAAATTTTTTTTCATACAGAGGAAACGAGAAAATTGTAGACACTATAGGTGATATGATATCGTCTAATGACGAATGCGACATGAAAACCTATCTCAAGATAGATACTGGAGTCAGTGCGGGGTTGGTAAAGTAAAAAAAACAACTTTTTAATTAATACAGGATTACAATTGTGGCAAAATCTACCAAAAACGTCGTTTTCATTGATCCCAATGTTACAGACTGGCAGAATCTAGTTAATGGTGTCGAACCTGGCTCACTGGTGTTTATTCTTGACCAAACACGGGATGGTATTAGGCAAATTACCGATAAATTAGCAGCACTGACAGACATTGATAGTGTTCAAATTATTTCTCACGGTGGAGAGAGTAGTTTATCCCTTGCTTCAACTCAGTTAAACTCAGCAAACCTCAATAGCTATAGTTCACAATTACAGCAGTGGGGTCAATCTCTCACTACCACAGGAGACATTCTGCTGTATGGTTGTGACGTGGCTGGGGGGGTTATTGGTAAAGCTTTTGTCCAGCAAATTAGTCAATTGACCGGGGCAGATGTAGCTGCATCTGATGACTGGACTGGTAGTGCTGCATTGGGTGGAGATTGGCTGTTAGAATATGCGACTGGATTAATTGAAGCGCCTCTGGCTTTGCAAATTCAGGCAATGGAGGCGTATAATTCTGTTTTACCCAATTATATCGTGGGTGGATATATAGGCTCTTGGAATCTTAATTCCAATACACCTGTAGATACTCCGTTTAATAAACTTACACATTTGTTCTACTCATTTGCTGATGTCACTTCAACTGGTACGGTTCAACTACCTCAAGATGGAACAGGAACAGGTGACATCGCTAAACTTCAACAAATTAAAGCTCAAAATCCCAACCTGAAAATCATGCTTTCCATTGGCGGTGCAACAGAGAATGATTTCTCCTCTGCTGCTGCTACGGTGCAGTCTAGGGCAAACTTTGCTCAGTCTGCTATCCAACTAATGAAGACTAATGGATTTGATGGCTTAGATATTGACTGGGACTATCCTCAAGCAAACGAGGATAATAATTACATTCAATTGCTGGCACAATTGCGGACACAAATCAATCAAGCCTCTCAAAATGATGGCAAGCAATATCTTCTCACTACAGCCCTTTCTGGTTCTCCTTACCAGTTGTCTGCATCTGATTATGGGGGCAACCCTTACGATTTCAGCCCACAAGATTTGAGAGCAACTTCCGATTATGTAGACTTTATTAATGTCATGTCTTATGACTACCACGGACCTTGGGAGAACACAACAAATCATCAGTCAGCTTTGTATAAAAGCACAAATGACACTACCTACAACGCGGCTAAAGTAAATACTAATTGGGCGATTCAACATTATCTCAGTGCTGGAGTTCCAGCTACAGATATTGTCTTGGGCATTCCACTTTATGGGCGCACCTGGACTGGAGTTAACGCTGGTAGCAACAATGGGCTGTTCCAGCAGGGTACTGGTAGCTCTGAGCGCACATATAGGGAGCTTTATAATCTATTGGGGACAAATGGCTATCAATCGTTCTGGGATAATAGCGCCAAAGTTCCCTACATTTATAGTTCTCAAACAGGGGTGTTTAGCACCTATGAAAATAACCAATCAATTTTGGGGAAAACTGATTATGTCAAACAACAAGGACTCGGTGGTGCGTTCTTCTGGGAAATCACCCAAGATTTGCCCATAACTAATCCTGATTCCTTAATCAATGTTGCGGCTACAAATTTGGGAATTAATAATGTTGTTTCACCCAGCATTACCCTAGCAGTATCACCCAGTAGCGTATTAGAAAACGGAACTACCAACCTAATTTACACCTTCACCCGTACAGAAGCAACAACCAACGCCTTAACCGTTAACTATGGCGTTACGGGTACAGCAGATAGTAGCGACTATACAGGTGCAACACCAGGAACAGGAAAAACCATCACCTTTGCTGCGGGTGCGAGTACAGCCACTCTGACTATTGACCCCACAGGTGATAGCACTCCAGAAAGCGATGAAACTGTTGTTTTAACTTTGGCTTC
>NZ_JACJQS010000045.1:0-39519 GCF_014696755.1 Anabaena sp. FACHB-1391
CTGATGCAATCAAGGTAGCTTTTGAAGATCTGACGGAAGCAATAAAAAGCAAAAAGCCCTTGAAAAAACGCATAAAGAGAAATGTTTCTTCATGGTGCAAGGGGGTAGTTGCGAATGCTCTCAAACAAGTTTCAACCCGTGTAGGTTGCACGGTTGTTAGTGTTAATAGTGCATATACGTCACAACTTGACTCCAGATTTGCTACCTTAACGGGTAGTAGAAATGGTGACAAGTTTACCGGACATGATGGGGTCGTAATGCACTCAGATACTAATGCTGCTGACAATATTCTAGCAAGAATGAGTGATGTTGAAATCACTCGATACATGAAACATTCCGATGTGAAGAAAATCTTGTTAGAAAGAAGTCAGAAGTTTCGGGATTCCTTAATGGAAACCGAAGCGATAACGGGCAAGGATAAGCCCTAGACTCTAGAACCTGAAGTCAGGTCAATCAGAGAGCGAACTATCAGCAATTGACACTGTTTGACTTTGGTTAACTACGTTAGTTGTGTATCTCTACTTGAGTAGACTTGAGCTATTAGACAGGGAATTAATTCCCTGGCGGATTATGGGATAATCAGAAAGATGTGAATAAAAGACAAACATAAGTAATTATAGCAAAAATCCAACAGGCGATCGCCCCTTATTTTTTTATGTAAAATACATTAACCCCCATAACTTACCAAATAACCTCCTAAAACAAATGACTACCACACCCAACCAATACGAATATTCCTATCAAAATAGTCAAGCTGAACATCATCACAATTATTTGCTAAAACCACTTATGGAAATGATGTCAGAAATGCTACCCCACCGATAACAACCAAAAACCTCGGATTTTGGATATTGGTTGTGGTAATGGTAGCTTGAGCAATTTCCTAGCACAGCAGGGTTATGAAGTTGTTGGTGTTGAAGAATCTGAATCAGGTGTAAAATTGGCTAATCAAAGTTTTCCCAATTGTCGCTTTATTCAAGGTAGTATTTACGATTTACCATACTCCGAACTAGGAAACAACTTTGATATTGTGATTGCTGTTGAGGTAATTGAGCATTTATTTTATCCTAAAGAATTAGTCAGAAACGCTAAAAAATGCCTGAAACCCAATGGTGGGTTAATCCTAACCACACCCTATCATGGTTATCTAAAAAACCTAGTGATGGCTGCTACAGGGAAAATGGACAAGCATTTTACCGCTCTTTGGGATGGTGGTCATATCAAATTCTTTTCCGTACCAACTATGACGGCTTTACTTAAATCAGAGAACTATACAAATATCAAGTTTAAGTTTGCGGGTAGATTTCCCTATCTTTGGAAAACTATGTTGTGTTCTAGTACCATAGTTCAATAACAAGAATATATTTGAATATCCTAATGTTAGAACAAATTACTCCTCTCATCCTTACCTATAACGAAGAAAATAACATTAATCGTACCCTGGAAAAACTTAAATGGGCAAGTAAAATCATTGTTATTGACAGTTATAGCACAGATACAACATTAGAAATTTTGTCTGAATATCCTCAAGTAGAAGTATTTTCCAGGAAATTTGATACTCATGCTACTCAGTGGAACTATGGATTAGAAAAAGTTGCAACTGAGTGGGTTTTATCCTTAGATGCAGATTATATTGTCACTGATGCACTAATAACTGAAATAAAAAATCTATCTCCCAATTCTGGCATTGATGGCTATTTTGCTAAATTCAAATATTGTGTATTTGGTAAACCCTTACGAGGTACTATACTCCCTCCCCGTCAAATTCTTTTCCGTAAAGACAAAGCAATATATATTGATGACGGACATACTCAACTTTTAAAGAATCAAGGTAAATCTAGTCAATTATCAGCATACATCCACCACGACGATCGCAAACCATTGAGTCGTTGGTTATGGGCGCAAGATCGTTATATGGTAATTGAAAGTAAAAAACTTCTAGAAACACCAGAGCATGAACTTAGTATAGGCGATCGCCTTCGTAAACGCAAAATCCTCGCACCTTTAATAATTTTCATCTATTGTCTCATCCTCAAAGGTGGTATTCTCGACGGTTGGCATGGATGGTACTATACATTTCAGAGAGTTTTAGCAGAAATATTGCTGGCTATACATATAATAGAAGCAGAGAAAATAGATAATTAATTGGCTCAAATAACCTGCTCTTTATTGCTAGGAGTTAATCTGATGGTAAATACACTGGTTTTTGAAGTTTCCCAAGCAGAAGACGGGGGATTTGTTACTGAATGTCTCACCGAAGACATTTTTACCCAAGGAGATTCTTGGGAAGAACTCAAAGCCAATATTCGAGAAGCTGTTAAAGCTTTTTACTTTCAAGAATTGAACTTTCCAGTTATACACTTACATCTTGTCAAAAATGAAACTTTCTAACAATATTTTTGCTATATCAACTCTTAGATATATTTTGTCGCATCCTAACTGCCAAGACAAAAAAATCCAATCTGTTTTCAAATTTATGGGTTGGCAGTTCTATAAACGTCTAACTAACAAATATATTGATCATCAAGTTATTAACGGAGTCAAAATTCGCTGCTATCCTGATAGTCGTTCAGCTTCAGCAGTCCTATACTGTGGACTTTATGATTATCATGAAATGAATTTTCTGCTGAGATATTTACGTGCCGAAGATTCTTTTCTCGATATTGGTGCTAATATAGGCATATATACACTATTGGCTGCATCTAAAATCACATCTGGCACAATTTATAGTTTTGAGGTACTTCCTAAAAATTATGCTCGGTTGGAGGAAAATTTAAAGATAAATCATTTGCAGCAAGTGAAAACTTACCCATTAGCAGTATCTAACTTCACTGGAAGTACTGCTCTTAACCTTGCTGAAGGTGATTCCATGCCCTTTATTACAGCAGAACCTACTGATAATACAGTGGTAGTTGCCACTGATACGATTGATAATCTGCTCCAGCACGAATCTTTAAATAACCTCACGTTAGCAAAAATTGATATTGAAGGAGCAGAATTATTAGCCTTACAGGGGGCAACTTCTTTATTGCAAAAACAGCTTCCTTGCGTGTGGATTATGGAAATAAATGATTGTGTGAATAACTTTGGTTACCAACAAGACGACTTAATTAATTTCTTACAAGATTATGATTATGGTTTATATGAATATAATGCTGATAGGAACCAAATTATTCCCACCACGCTGAATCAGCAAAAAGGAAATAACTTCCTAGTAATCGCCAACTCTCTGCTTGACTTTGTCCGCGATCGCCTAAGCGCCTAAACAACTAAAATATTCCTTAGTATTATCAATACCTTTGTCAAAATAAGAGGTTCATTAGTGAGTGTCAACCCTGTAAAACCTCAGCAACAGTCAACTTCAAATCAGCAAATATAAGAGAACCAATTACCTGATCTCCCACATATACCTGCTCATCATAAAAACCCTCTACCCATTCCAATACTGTCACCTTTTGGGCAATGGGGTCAACAATCCAATATTCAGCAATTCCCCGTGCAGCATACTCAGAACGCTTGTAACGATAATCCCGATTTTCTTGATTTGGACTCACCACCTCAACCACCAACACAGGTGATGGCATATCCATTAAAATTAGAGAGCGTGTAGCCCCTTCCATAATCTGAGCTAACTCCTCAGAAAACACCACTAGATCAGGAACACGCACCCCAACTTGACGACTATTTACAACCATTTCCGTTTTCATACTCAACCGATAATATGGAATACCTAATTTTAGAAAACAGGCGACTAAAAACATCGCTATTCGACGATTTGTCTCACTTTCAAAAGCCATGGATATTAATTCTCCGTTTTCCAATTCATATAGAGCATCCGTACCATCGTCATAATTAAGAAATTCCTCAAAGGTCATCTTTTTAACCGTTGTAACTGTCATTGCTGTTCCTCCTATTGGCAATTTACGAAGGTAAACTTATAGTGCTGTATGCGGATTTCCCACAATAGGTGTGTACTATTAATGTACTATTAATTAGTAATAGCGAAGTGCTACTGTAAGCAAATCGCATCCGTAAAAAGAAAATCCTCGCACCTTAATAATCTTCATCTATGGTCTCATCCTCAAAGGTGCTATTATGGATTGTTGGCATGAATGGTACTATACATTTCAGTGAGTTTTATCATAACTATTTCTGAGTATACTTATAATAGAAGCAGAAAAAATAATATATTAAGCAATTACTTATGCGCTTAGATAATTACACACTTGGCAGTTATACACCTGGAGCGCCATACAGTCAACAAATTTTATGGTACTTCATTGGCTCACCCCTAGTGGAGAGTTATTGGCTGCCTATATCATCTATCAAAGTTTCCATACTGAGGCTGTTTGGTGCTACCATAGGTAAAGGTGTACGTATGAAAACAGGAGTAAAAATTAAATTTCCCTGGCGCTTGACCATTGGTAATCACGTTTGGATTGGAGAAGATACCTGGATTGATAATCTAGCTAATGTTACCATCGAAAATCATGTTTGTTTGTCCCAAGGAGTTTATCTCTGTACTGGTAATCATAACTGGAATCATCCCAACTTTGAACTAATTCCTGCTCCTATTTATATTCAAGAGGGTAGTTGGATAGCAGCAAAATCAGTCATCGGACCTGGTGTTACTATTGGACGAGGAGCAGTTTTAGCATTGGGTAGTGTCACAGGAAGATCCTTAGAGTCCAATATCGTCTACTCAGGAAATCCGGCTCAACCAATCAAAAAAAGGGCGGAATGGGAAAATTTAGCATCAGACACTAGCAAAAATTAGCGGAATGTGGGTTTTAAGTCATGCTTATTGGGGTTCTGAATTTTCTGAACCGCATATTGATATAATATGACCAATAGATTTTAGTAGTTATTGGTGATCAGCGTTAAAAATTGCTAAACTATGACTGATGAAGGTAGAAAACAGTTACATATCCCTGGTTATTCACCCGCAAAAAAGCTATGCTTGACCAACAAATTACAAACGACAAAAATTACGGGAGTAGTACGGCTCCTGTTTCTACTCCTGTTCCTACATTATTTTCAAATCCCACATTTTCCCAATTTTCAGAAGAGGCTAGTGATTTTAACCTCAAATCCCTTTTTGGTCTTTTACAGCGCCGAGCAATTATCATCATAGGAGTTGCTTCCGTTGCTATGGGTGGTGTTGTTTATACAACTTTTAAACAAGTACCAATTTATGAAAGCGGCTTCCAAATATTAGTTGAACCTGTTAATAGTGACTCTGAACTAGGCAAAATCGACGTAGGACTCGCTAATGTCCTTAAACCAGCCGGACTAGATTATGAGAGCCAAATTCAAGTTCTCCAAAGTCCAGAACTGCTGCGAGATTTTATTAAAGAAATCCAAAGATCTTATCCTGATATTAATTATTATACCCTTTTGGAAGGATTAACTATTCGTCGCTTGGGACAATCAAAAATAATCCAAGTTAGCTATAAAAGTGATAATAATCGAAAAACTAAACTTATACTAGATCCCCTGGCTGATTATTATTTAAAATATAGTCTCAACAAGCGGCAAACAAAGCTCCGTCAGGGAGTCCAATTTGTGGAGGCAAAACTACCTGAAATTCGAACTAGGCTAGGAGAGTTGCAAAAAGAAATGCAAGTGTTCCGCCAAAGATACAATTTTATTGATCCAGAAAACCAATCTGAAGTAATTTCTGGGCAAATTCAATCTTTGGCACAACAAAGACTAACCATAAATCAACAGTTAACCGCTGCCAGAGCTAATTATGACAGGCTACAGAGACGTGAAGAACAGTTAGCAATTCTCAATACTGCCCCTCTTTATCAAACCCTAATTGGTCAACAACGCCAATTAGACACCCAGCTATCTGGAGAATTAACTCGATTTCAACCGGATAACCCAGTTATCCGCACCTTACAAGAAAAAAGAGCCAACCTTTTACCTATTATTGAAGCAGAAGCCGCACGCACTATTAATATCAGAATATCTGAAGCTACGGATGTAATTAAGAAAATAGAAGTAGACAATCAATACATAGCACAAGTAGAAAGACAAGTGCAATTGAAATTAGACCAGTTGCCAGTTTTGTCTCGGCAATATACTGAAATCCTGCGGAATTTACAAATAGCCAATGAAAGTTTAAATCGCTTTTTAGCGGCTCGTGAACAACTGCAAATAGAAATAGCCCAAACAGAACTACCTTGGGAATTAATCCAAGCAGCTTTTCAGCCTCAATATCCAATTTCTCCAGATATTACCCGCAATTTAACGTTGGGATTTGTGGCTAGTTCTTTATTAGGCATAGGTGCTGCTTTTCTCCGGGAACAGACTGATAATACCTATCACGGTGTTGAAAATGTCCAGGATAAGATAGGACTGCCTTTATTAGGATCTCTTCCCTTTAATAAAAACTTAGTGCGGAATCCATCTTTAAACCTGACAAACATAGGTAAAGACCAAGAACCAGAAGTAGTTGTAGACCCTCTGATCGCCGGTGATGAAATATCTAACACTTCTGCTCGTCGCCGTTCCCGATCCAGCTATTATTATGGTCAAGGATCATTTTGGGAATCTTTACAAGTTTTATATAGTAATATTCAATTGCTTAATTCTGATCGACCAATTAAGTCTTTAGTTGTTTCCTCTGCTGTCCCCGGAGATGGTAAAAGTACGGTGGGATTTAGTCTGGCAAAAACAGCCGCTATTATGGGGAAAAAAGTATTACTTGTAGATTGTGACCTCCGCAAATCCAAGGTTCATAAACTAACACAATTAAATAATATCTGGGGAATAAGTAGTTTAATTTCTTCAGATATAGATGTCAACCAAGTAATTCAAGAAATGCCCGGACTTAATGATTTATCTGTGATTACCGCAGGTCCTCTACCACCTGATCCGGCGCGGTTGCTCTCATCAGATAAAATGGGTCAAATGATGGACTATTTCTCTGAGAATTTTGATTTAGTGATTTATGATTCTCCTCCCTTGTCAGGATTAGTAGATGCTAGACTGGTAGCAGTTCATACTGATGGTGTCATGCTAGTTGTGAGAATTGATAAAACAGATAAATCTGCCGTAAAGCAACTTATTGATACCCTAAAAGCATCTCCCATCAATTTACTAGGAGTAGTAGTTAACGGCGAGAAATTCCGAAGATTCGGATATAACTATAATTACAGATACAGTTCATATTACTATACTAAGAGTAAGAGGTAAATTACCGTCAATCGGTTGGCTAGGATGAGCGGAGTCTTTACCATTTACGGCAATTCATGATTGTGTGATTTCAAGAATTGCTGATAGGTGGTTTATCACCATAAATACAAGACTGAAAAAGCTCTTGTAGCGGCAGATAGATCAACTGTTAGCGTTGATATTAGCATCGGTAACTGTTAATCAACAATACAAGACCAATAACTAACAAAGCTTACTTATTGACAAGACATGGGCAGGAGGAGAATCGAACTCCTATGACCTCACGGTCGCCGCATTTTGAGTGCGGTGCGTCTACCAATTCCGCCACCCGCCCTTGGGTGTAACTTTCTTATTATAACCTATTTTTTGATTTTGGCAATAGGTATTGAGATTTTTTTTGAGAAATTTTTTAGTCAGCAATTGATGAATCAATATCCTCCAATCTGGGACATCCACTGAGTGCCATTGCTACCTTTAACTCATCCTCTAGTAGGGAGATGATATGAGATACACCAGTTTTTCCAGCCACTGCTAATCCCCATAACACAGGCCGGCCAATGAGTACAGCCTTTGCTCCCAGTGCTAAGGCTTTAAGTATGTCTGTGCCTCGACGAATCCCCCCATCTAACAAAATCTCTGCCCGTCCGTTTACTGCCGCTACAATTGGGGTTAGAGCATCCAGAGAAGCGATCGCCCCGTCTAATTGTCTACCGCCATGATTAGAAACAACAATTGCTTGAGCGCCATATTCCACAGCCCGAACCGCATCATCAGATCGTAAAATTCCTTTAACGACCACAGGTAGGGGGCTAATAGATTGTAACCATTGCAAGTCTTTCCAAGTGACTGCGGGGTTAATTTGCTCGCTAAAATAAGTCAATAAACCAGATTCTCCTTGTTCCTGGGGAATCTTTAAACCGGAGATATTGGTGAAATTACCAAGCTGTAAACCAGCAGGTAGGGTAAACTGATTAAGTTGGTCTCGTTCTCGTTTTCCCAACACGGGAGCATCTACGGTGAGACAAATCGCTTTGTAGCCCGCTCTATAGGCTCTTTCCACCAAAGCCCTAGTTAAACCCTGATCTTTGTGGATATAAAGTTGAAACCATTGTAAACCATTAGCGACAGTAGCTACTTCTTCTAAACTCTTATTAGCTAATGTACTCAACACCATACCTACACCAGTAATTTCCGCAGCTAAAGCTGTAGCATTTTCACCCTCTGGATGCGCCAGACACTGAAATGCCATGGGCGCGATTAACAGAGGTAATCGCAAATATGCCCCTAAAATCTTGGTAGTTAAGTTAACTTCACTAACATCTACTAGCATTCTTGGATGAAGTTTAACTCTTGCAAACGCGGCGCGATTATCTTGCAGCGTAATTTCATCCCATGCACCACTACTATAATAATCAAAAGCCATCTGGGAAAGATGCTCTTTTGCCAGTTGTTCGTATGCGAATAAATTAATCGGTGATAGATTCATGTTGCGTAAAGGTAATTTATCTAGCAAGATCAGTTTCAAAACCTAAGATATAACCTACCAATTACGCCAACCTCCTGGGGATGCAGTTTCGTCCCGATGATTAATACTGTGACTTTCCACTAATTTTTGGTACTCTAGACTACTCGCCCACCGATCAATTTCTCGCGCCCGCAATACGGGGACAGGGTGGCTTAATTGGGCTGTGCGGGCAGATTTCACCATTTCCCCCAATTCCGTTTTGCTAATGTCATCATAGGCACGAGCTTGGTCAATAAAAGCATCTAAATTCAATCGGGGTGCTAAACTGGGAGAACCACCGGCTAACTTCATTAATACTGACATGACTATTTTAGGGTCTTGGGTGGCTAACAAAGCGGCACGATCACAGGTAAACTCAGCACAACGTATCCATTCTAATAATTGTGACTGCATAGCTTGTGCTAACACAGTGCCAATATTTGGCACAAATGCAGCCGCTAAAATGAGTAAATTCACGGGCGTTAAATACAGGCTGTGATCGCATTTGAGATGACCTAATTCATGGGCAATTACAGCCTGTATTTCTGCTGGTGTCAATATCTCAATTAAGGATGTGTGGATAACCACAAAAGGCTGTTTACCCCGCATAGCAAAGGTATAAGCATTAGGGGCTGGATGTTGACGCACATATAATTGAGGCGGATCAATGTCAAGAATTTGACAAGCTTCTAATAATAATTTGTGTAATTCTGGAAGTTGTTTTTCTCCTACTAAAATACTAGAAGCGATATTTTCTACATAAAAAACCTGTTCAGCCATTGGACCGAGCCAATTTCTCACCATCATATCTAAACCAGGGATTTGCTTGAGGGTTTTAGTAGCTTCCAAGTCTAGAGGATGACGGAACGAGTCAGCTTTTAAACCAATTAGTGAGCTTTTAAATAAGTCCATAGTTTAATAAAAAAATAAAAAAGGAAATGTAGGTTGGTTGTAGGTTGGGTTGAGCGACAGCAAAACCCAACATTGTCAACGATTTTGCTAGGTTTACTTGAGTCAAACCAACCTACGATATAACGACTTTTTAGCCTTAACCGAGGAGTATTATGTTGATTTTCGTGCTTTTAACTTACCTGCGCTTCCGCAAGACCTACGGGACAAGCTACATTAGTACCACCTAAACCACAATAACCACCGGGATTTTTGGCTAAATATTGCTGATGGTATTCTTCAGCATAGTAAAATTCAGGTGCATCTAATATCTCTGTGGTAATTGTACCATAACCTGCATCCTTGAGAGCTAATTGATAAACATTTCGTGATGTTTCTGCTAGTTGTTTTTGATTTTCAGAATAGACGTAAATTCCCGAACGGTATTGAGTACCAGTGTCGTTACCTTGACGCATTCCTTGGGTGGGGTTGTGGCTTTCCCAGAAGACTTTCAAGAGTTGGGAATAAGTAATTATTTTCGGTTCAAATACAACTAACACCACTTCATTATGACCCGTCATACCGCTACATACTTCTTGGTAAGTGGGGTTGGGTGTGTAACCAGCAGCATAACCTACTGCCGTAGTGTAAACTCCTGATAATTGCCAAAATTTGCGTTCTGCACCCCAAAAACAGCCTAAACCAAACATAGCAGTTTCTAATCCCTGGGGAAAAGGTGCTTTGAGGGGATTTTTGTTCACATAATGAAGTGCTGGTACTCGCATTACTTCGTCCCGTCCTGGCAGTGCTTGCTCGGATGTTGGCATAGCTGATTTTTTTCCAAATCCAAATATTCCCATTGTTTTTAATTTGTATTAATGATTGCGATGCTTCTTGATTATAAAACTAAATACTTTGGGAGTTTCAAAACACCTCTTAGTTAGAGTGTGATCATCAATGATGTTTTTTGTCAATACTTTAGGACTTACTCACAAGTTACAGGATAAATAAAACATCCCAGGCACAGATATCAAAAATGGGGGTTTAGGGAGGTATATTTGGCGTAAATCCTCACCACAAATAATACATTTGCCCAAAATCCCCCTATCCGTTAAAATCAGAAATGCTGCGTTACCCGTAATTATGTCCAACTCCCAAGTCAGTGCTGCTGTTGCGAAACTCTATGATACCTACCCTTTCCCTCCAGAACCCATTCTAGATCAACCACCACCAGGTTATAATTGGCGCTGGAATTGGTTAGCTGCTTACAATTTTTGTACCGGGAGAAAACCCGAAAATCAACATATCCGTATTTTAGATGCTGGTTGTGGTTCAGGGGTAGGAACAGAATATTTAGTACATCTTAACCCCCATGCACAGGTAGTAGGCATAGATTTAAGTGCGGGAACTTTAGAAGTAGCAAAAAAACGCTGTCAAAGCTCCGGTGCTGACCGTGTAGAATTTCATCATCTGAGTATCTATGATGTTGAACAGATACCAGGACAATTTGATCTAATTAATTGCGTTGGTGTGCTTCATCATTTACCCGATCCTATTCCTGGTATTCAAGCATTAGCGAAAAAACTTGCCCCAGGTGGATTAATGCACATCTTTGTCTATGGAGAAATAGGAAGATGGGAAATACAACTAATGCAACAAGCGATCGCACTTCTCCAAGGTAACAAACGTGGTGACTATCAAGATGGTGTTCACATTGGTAGAAAAATCTTTGCTTCTTTACCAGAAAATAACCGTATTGTCAAGCGCGAACAAGAAAGATGGTCATTAGAAAATCAGCGGGATGAATGTTTTGCTGATATGTACGTACATCCCCAGGAAACTGATTACAATATTGATACATTATTTACATTAATAGACGCTTCTGGCTTAGACTTTGTAGGCTTCTCAAATCCTAGTTTTTGGCAATTGGAAAATTTGTTAGAAAAAGCACCGGAGTTAATTGAGCGAGCAGCAGAACTCACCGAACGTCAACGGTACAGATTAGTAGAATTATTGAATCCAGAAGTAGCACATTATGAATTTTTTCTCAGTCGTCCTCCCTTACCCAAAACCGATTGGTCAGCAGATAACTTATTAGCAGCTATTCCCGAACTTAACCCCTGTATAGATGGTTTTCCCAGTCAATGTATATTTAACTATGATTATCAAATTGTTAACTTATCACCAGCAGAATTAGAATTTATGCAAAACTGTGATAGTATATCTACCGTAGCCGAGATTTTAACCAAAGTCCAGTTTGGGTTAGATGGAGTGAGAAATCTTTGGAAACAACATCTTATTTTACTGACACCCGGTTAAGTAGAAGAAAACCAAATTTGGGGAAGTTCATCTACATCTTCCACTAAAAAATCTCGATACACCCAGATTCGAGAAGCTTTGTAGAGATCACTAAGAATAGGTTTTAATACACCATTTTTATCCCAAGGTTGAAGATCAGAATCTAGTTCACAGAAGCCGACCCATGAATATCCTTGTTGTTGCAAATCCTCAGCCCTGACAAGGATTGCAGCCAGTACAGCCATATCATAAGGTTTTAGGGAAGTATCCATTGCACCAATAGAAACTTGCCTTTCCAGCATAGACTCTGAAAGTGGAAAAACATTCAAATTTGGATGTTTAGCTAATGAAATCAATCTTTCTGGAACTTTGGTTAGTTCATTAGCAACTAATCCATCAAACTGATTAAATACTCGAAACGCTGCATTGGCATCTTCTGTAGTCAGTTTCCCTGCTGTTTTAGCCCATTTGACAAATTTACGTAAATCTTCAGAACGAGAGCGTGGAGTGAATCGTCGGGGTATAGTTTCACGCGCTTCTGTTAGGCAGATAGCAGGTAGATATAACTCAAACTCTCCAGCTTCCGCTAGTGAAAGCAATTGAGATGCTTGTTGACTCTGTAAATGTGCAGGTGCAACAATATCTACCACCCAGTTTGTTTCGACAAAAACCGCTTGAGGCTTCATTTTACAAATTTACTCCACGCCCTAGGTCCACCAGCCCTGATTTCACCAAGTCGCAGAAGATTGATTATCCGGCCACCAAACAAATTTCTCAAATCATCTGGTAAACTGTCTGTACTGGTTTGAAGTTTCAATTTCTCTAGCCATCGCTGAACTTGTGATTCAAACTCAAGGTAAGGGTTTCCCTGCCATTGCTCATCTGCTGGTGGTAATAAGTAATTTGGAAGCTTTGCTTCACCAACTACGCGAATTGATGAACCATGAGAGTCATCAAAAGAATCCTGGAGGACAATAACACGCTCTCCTGCCACAAGTAAGCCAATGGAGCAACCAAATTCAATCATTAAGCGTTCAAGCTGATTCATACCATATTGACGTTGCTTGCTAACATCATTGGATTTTACTTCAACAATAATCAAATATTCTCCATCTGGACTGGTGACAATAATATCTGGATGTGATATTTTTTCCATAGAAATGTCGAATTTTAATTCATGAAAAGCTGTGATGGTAAATCTACCGTAGCAGAGATTTTAACCAAAGTCCAGTTTGGGTTAGATGGAGTCAGAAATCTTTGCAAACAACATCTCATTTTACTGACACCCGGTTAAGTATAATGGCGTAATTTAATTGCTAATTTAGCGATCGCTCTTTAAGAAATTATTGAGAGTGATCGGCTAAAATCATTTATTGCTATTTATGTCTATTGAGGAGACACTAGGAAAACCCTCCATAGTTCTGCCACATTGGCGGATATTTTAACCTAAGTCGAGCTAGACTTAAACCGAGTCAGACACCTTTGCCAACAACAACTACTCTTACTGATCCCCGCCGCATAAAAAATAAGTAAGAAATGATGCTGTCACCACTGACCAAAAATAAGTTAATTGTTTTTTTCTAAAGTATTGTTACCGCGACGTGATATGATTTGGCTGACTGGATGTGCGGTCATCATATTTAAACTGTACTAGTTTCAAATGCCGTGAGCTTGTCAGACGAACCAATTACGCCCAATCAGACAGCACAACAAGATGAGAAATCTGGTTTTGAGGACACAAAACCAGTCTACGCCTCCATGGAGGAGTTTTATCAACTCTATCGAGAGTTGATATTGATCACACTTGTTTTAACAGGGATAATCTTTATCTCCGTCTGGATTGCTTATTCACCAAACATTGCTCTAAATTATTTATTAGGGGCGTGTGCAGGTGTGCTTTACTTGAGGATGTTGGCGAAAGATGTTGAAAGGTTAGGAAGGGAAAAACAAGAACTGAGCAAAACTCGGTTAGCCTTGTTAGTAGTGCTGATTCTCCTGGCATCACGGTTGAATCAACTGCATATACTACCCATATTCTTGGGATTTCTGACCTACAAAGCCACACTCATCATCTATGTAGTTAGGTTAGCGCTAATCTCTGACTCATCCACGCTCCGGCAACCTTAAAACGCTCCTCTTCTCCAGGTAAAATTGGAGAAACGATTGAATTGGAAAGAAAATGCTGAATTTTCTGAATGTCTACTCCCTTCCGCTTGCTGAATTGGAAGTGGGTAAGCACCTGTACTGGCAAATAGGCAACTTGAAGCTACATGGTCAGGTGTTTCTCACATCTTGGTTTGTTATTGGCGTACTCGTCCTAGCTTCCGTCTTGGCCAGTAGTAACGTCAAAAGGATTCCTAGTGGCTTACAAAACTTGATGGAGTACGCCCTAGAATTTATTCGAGATTTGGCCAAAAACCAGATTGGCGAGAAAGAATATCGCCCCTGGGTGCCGTTCGTAGGCACTTTGTTTTTGTTCATTTTTGTGTCAAATTGGTCAGGGGCACTAGTTCCTTTTAAGTTAATTCATCTGCCAGAGGGCGAACTGACAGCACCCACAAGCGACATTAACACAACTGTTGCCTTAGCGTTGTTGACATCGTTAGCGTATTTTTATGCAGGATTCAGCAAAAAGGGTTTAGGTTATTTCGGTAACTATGTGCAACCAGTTTCCTTCATGTTGCCATTCAAGATTATTGAAGATTTCACAAAACCCCTGTCCCTAAGCTTCCGTTTATTCGGTAACATCTTAGCTGATGAACTAGTCGTGGGAGTGCTGGTACTATTAGTACCCTTGTTCGTGCCTCTGCCAGTAATGGCTTTGGGACTATTTACCAGCGCCATTCAAGCACTAATTTTTGCCACCCTCGCAGCAGCCTATATCGGCGAAGCGATGGAAGATCATCATGGCGAAGAGCATGAGGGAGAACACTAAACCCCCTCAGATGAAAACAGTCAGCCATTAGCGGCAACAGGAAACAGGTGACGGTTAACAGGTGACAGAAATTAATCATCTAAAAACTGACAACTGACAACTGACCACTTACCACTGACAAATACAACACCCAACCGTATCTCTAAAAGTAAGGAAAGAATATCATGGATTCATTAGTTGCTGCTGCTTCCGTTATCGCCGCTGCTCTAGCTGTAGGTTTAGCTGCAATCGGCCCCGGTATTGGTCAAGGTAATGCAGCAGGACAAGCTGTAGAAGGTATTGCTCGTCAACCAGAAGCTGAAGGCAAAATTCGCGGTACATTGCTATTAAGTTTGGCGTTCATGGAAGCTTTAACCATCTACGGTCTAGTAGTTGCTCTAGTGCTACTGTTTGCTAACCCCTTCGCATAATCACAACTGAGTTCTGACTGCGGGCGTGAGCAATCATGTCTGAACAGAAAGTTATGAATTTATACTCATAACTGATGAAATGACTAGTCCACGTAAGCTATCAGAACTCAGCATTAACATTAATGTAGATAGGAATAAGCAATCATGACACACTGGATCACCTTATTGGCCGTGGAAGAAGTTGCCAAGGAAGGGGGACTGTTTGATCTAGATGCTACTCTGCCCTTAATGGCAATCCAGTTTCTAGTATTAGCCCTGATATTGAACGCAACTCTTTACAAGCCCTTGGGTAATGCGATTGATGGCCGGAATGAATATATCCGTACCAATAATTTAGAAGCCCAAGAACGCTTATCAAAAGCCCAAGCATTAGCCCAGCAATACGAACAAGAGCTTGCTCAAAGCAGAAGACAAGCTCAAGCAATTGTTGCTCAAGCCCAAGCCGAAGCCCAAAAAATCGCTGCTCAAAACATCGCCGCAGCGCAACAAGAAGCCCAGGTACAGCGAGAAAAAGCAGCCAGTGAAATTGAGCAGCAAAAACAACAGGCTCTAGCTTCCTTGGAAACACAAGTAGATGCTCTCAGTCGCCAAATCCTAGAGAAGCTGTTAGGTGCTGATTTAGTAAGTCAACGCTAACTTGTGAAAACGGTCATTGGTCATGGGTGATTAGTAGTCATTAGTTATTGGTATTGAAAACAACTAACAAATGACGACTGACAACGGACGACTGACAAAAAATTTGGAAAATTGGCAGCGCAGTTAGTGGATAAAGAATCATGGGGACTTTTTTACTGTTGATGACGGAAGCCAGCGCCGTCGGAGGTGAATTGGCACTAAGCAAGGGAGAAAGTGGGTTTAGTCTAAATACCAATATTTTAGATACTAACCTGATTAACCTGGCTATTATTATTACTGTGTTGGTTGTATTTGGCAGCAAGGTTTTGGGTAGTACCTTAAAATCTCGCCGAGAAAATATTGAATCAGCAATTAAGAGTGCAGAGCAGAAGGTAGCAGAAACCGCAGCCAAATTGAAAGAGGCACAGCAAAAGCTGGAACTTGCTCAAGGAGAAGCTCAAAGAATCAAACAAACAGCCGAATTAAACGCCCAGACGGCTAAAGATGCAATTTTAGCCCAATCCGCTGTAGATATTCAACGGATGCAAGAAGCAGGAGCGGCTGATTTGAATTCTGAACTAGAAAGAGTGATAACTCAACTAAGACAAAAAGTAGTCTTACAAGCACTACAAAAAGTTGAAGGACAACTCAAAGCTGGTATTAGCGACGATGCTCAACAGGCTTTAATTGCTCGTAGCATCGCACAACTGGGAGGCGAGATATGAAAAGTAATGCAGCAGCAGCTGAAATATCCCAGCCTTATGCACAGGCACTATTGTCCATTGCTCAGTCTCAAAACTCAACAGAAGAAATTGGGACAGATGCCAGAACTTTTCTGGGTTTATTAACAGGTAGCCAAGAACTGAATAACTTTTTGGCCAATCCCTTTGTGAAACCAGAGAACAAAAAAAATCTGCTCAAACAATTACTTGGAGAAGGTGTAAGCCCATACCTGCGTAATTTTTTACTGCTGTTAGTTGACAGAAGACGCATTGCCTTCAGTGAACCAATTTTACAGCAGTATCTAGTGCTATTACGCCAGTTAAATCAAACTGTATTGGCGGAAATTACCTCTGCTGTTCCTCTGACAGAAAGCCAACAGCAAGCAATTACAGAAAAGGTAATTACGCTTACCAAAGCTGCAAAAGTAGAATTAGCTACCAAAATAGACAGCGACTTAATTGGTGGTGTAATTATCAAAGTTGGTTCTCAAGTGATTGACGCTAGTTTGCGTGGTCAACTACGTCGTCTCTCTTTGCGTTTAAGCAGTAACTAAATGGGTAATAGGTAATAGGTAATGGGTAATGGGTAAAATTTTCCCCCATCACCAATCACCAATCACCAATTATCATTAACTTCTTTGTGAAACTAATTAGCACGACAAATGAGCATTTCCATTAGACCAGACGAAATCAGCAGCATTATCCAACAACAAATCGAGCAATACGACCAAGAGGTTAAAGTTGCTAACGTTGGTACAGTGTTACAAGTTGGTGACGGGATTGCCCGGATTTATGGCTTGGAAAAAGCTATGGCTGGGGAACTCCTAGAATTTGAAGATGGCACCATTGGTATCGCCCAAAACTTAGAAGAAGATAACGTCGGTGCGGTATTGATGGGTCAAGGTCGGGACATTCAAGAAGGTAGCTCCGTCACCGCTACCGGTAAAATCGCCCAAGTAGCTGTGGGTGAAGCTTTAATTGGTCGGGTTGTAGATGCTTTAGGTCGTCCCATTGATGGTAAAGGTGATCTCAAAACCACCGAAAGTCGGTTAATTGAATCCCCCGCCCCTGGTATTATCGCTCGTCGCTCCGTCCATGAACCGATGCAAACAGGGATCACCGCTATTGATTCCATGATTCCCGTCGGCCGTGGTCAACGGGAATTAATCATTGGTGACCGACAAACCGGGAAAACAGCGATCGCTATTGATACCATCATTAACCAAAAGGGTGAAGATGTTGTTTGCGTTTACGTGGCTGTCGGTCAAAAAGCTTCCACCGTTGCTAACGTAGTCCAAACCTTACAAGAAAAAGGCGCTATGGACTACACCGTAGTTGTAGCTGCTAACGCCAGTGACCCAGCTACTTTACAATACTTAGCTCCCTACACCGGTGCTAGTATCGCTGAGTATTTCATGTACAAAGGCAAAGCAACCTTAATTATTTACGATGACCTTTCTAAGCAAGCACAGGCTTACCGTCAAATGTCCTTGCTGTTGCGTCGTCCACCCGGTCGGGAAGCATATCCTGGAGATGTATTCTACATCCACTCCCGCTTATTAGAACGCGCTGCTAAATTGAGCGACGAATTGGGTAAAGGTAGTATGACTGCTTTACCAATTATCGAAACCCAAGCTGGTGACGTATCCGCATATATTCCTACCAACGTAATTTCTATTACTGACGGTCAGATTTTCTTGTCTTCTGACTTGTTTAACTCTGGTATCCGTCCCGCTGTTAACCCCGGTATCTCTGTATCCCGCGTAGGTTCTGCGGCTCAAACCAAAGCCATGAAAAAAGTTGCTGGGAAAATTAAACTGGAATTGGCTCAGTTTGATGACTTACAAGCTTTCGCTCAATTCGCTTCTGATTTAGATAAAGCTACTCAAGATCAGTTGGCTCGTGGTGCGCGTTTACGGGAATTGTTAAAACAGCCTCAAAACGACCCTCTTTCCGTCGCTGAACAAGTAGCAGTTCTTTACGCTGGTATTAATGGTTATTTAGATGACATTGCAGTTAATCAAGTAACTACCTTTGTTAGAGGTTTACGTGATTACCTGAAGAATGTTAATACCGCTTATTACCAAGGCGTACAAGGAACAAAAGTTCTCGGTGATGCAGAAGAAACTGCTTTGAAAGCAGCGCTAACCGAGTTCAAAAAGACCTTCCAAGCAGCAGCGTAAAAATTTTGGATTTTGGATTTTGGATTTTGGATTAAATAGACTCGTCCCGAAATTAAATATCAGCCCATAGAATACAGGGATTTGATGTTTTTTGCAGATGAGTCTCATCTAAAATCCGAAATTCCGAATCTAAAATCTAAAATCTAAAATCTAAAATCGGATTATGGCTAATCTCAAATCAATACGTGATCGCATTCAGTCGGTCAAAAACACCAAGAAAATCACGGAAGCTATGCGGCTTGTTGCAGCGGCCAGGGTTCGTCGCGCTCAAGAACAGGTAATTGCTACCCGTCCCTTTGCTGACCGTTTAGCACAAGTATTATTTGGCTTACAAACCAGACTGCGTTTTGAAGATGTGGACTTACCCCTACTGAAAAAACGCGAAGTTAAATCAGTCGGCTTGTTAGTAATTACGGGCGATCGCGGTTTATGTGGTGGTTACAACAGTAACGTCATCCGTCGCGCTGAGAACCGTGCCAAAGAACTTCAAGCTGAAGGTATAGACTATACTTATGTATTAGTCGGACGTAAGGCTACCCAATACTTTCAACGCCGGAATCAGCCTATTGATGCTACCTACAGCGGTTTAGAACAAATTCCTACCGCCGCCGAAGCGACCAATATCGCTGATGAACTGCTTTCTCTATTCCTTTCTGAAAAAGTAGACCGGATTGAGCTAGTTTATACAAAATTTGTCTCCTTGGTTAGTTCTCGTCCTGTAGTCCAAACCCTTCTCCCTTTGGATACCCAGGGTTTAGAAGCAGCGGATGATGAAATTTTCCGTTTAACTACCCGTGGTGGTCAATTCCAAGTAGAACGGGAAAAGGTAACTAGTACAGTTGCTCCTTTACCCCGCGATATGATTTTTGAACAAGATCCAGTCCAAATCCTGGATTCTTTGTTGCCGTTATATCTGAGCAATCAGTTATTACGGGCATTACAAGAATCAGCGGCTAGTGAACTAGCAGCACGGATGACAGCGATGAGTAACGCTAGTGATAACGCGGGTGAGTTGATTAAAACTCTATCTTTGTCTTACAACAAAGCTCGTCAAGCCGCAATTACCCAGGAACTACTGGAAGTTGTCGGTGGTGCAGAAGCGTTGACTTAATTTGGTAATTGGTGATTGGTAATTGGTATAGGGATTCTCCATTCAGTGAGATACAAGAACCCCACCCTCAACCCCCTCCCCGCTTGCGAGGAGGGGATTATGATGTATGTCATGTAATTATAGCTGTAGCCAGGTTAATTAGGACACTGCTTCCACCACACAAATTTGGCTTGTTGTTTCTCATGCGCGCGATCGCACCTCCAAACCCCAAAACTTTGGAATATGATTTGTATGGATTATGATCTAGTTGAAAATCATATACGAGATATGTTACAGAAAATTGATAAATCTTTTGCTGAATTGGCTACAAAATAGACACTTTTCTATAAATAAAAAAGTGATAATTGTTCAGCTATCTCTTTACCCTTCGATTTGTTTCCATGAATTAAGTTAAAGAGATAACTACCAATTTCCTTCGCAAGTAATACAGGAACTGCATTACCAATTTGTTTATATTTAGAACTTACAGAACCATAAAAAATCCAATCATCTGGAAATGTTTGAATCCTTGCAGACTCCCGCACAGTTAAACAACGTAATTCTACAGGATGGCACATATCTGTAGCTTTTTGATGGGGACTTGTAGTAATTGTTGGTGAAGGTTTATCCCAGAATAGTCTTCTATAAAAACCAACTTTTCCACCTCCAGAATTGTAAGCACCTCCCATTGCTTCTTTTTTTAACTCTTCTGGTAAATATCTCCAGTTTTGTCCAGCTTTTAATAATTTCAAATACTTTAAACGATTTTCTGAATAAGACATATATTCTGGTTCTGCATCAACTAACCCAGTGAGAGCGTCTTTTAATGTCCTCCATTTAGGTAAAGTTTTTCCATCTTTGCAATATTGGGGAATAGGAAATGTAGCAATTTCCCCATCTCGTGAACCAATAAATATTACACGTTCTCTATTTTGTGGTACTCCATAATCTGCTGCTTCTAAAAGGTTGTAAACTACGTTATATTCTATTGCTTGCATTTCTGATAATACCACTTTTAAAGCAGAACCAGGCATTTCATCAGGTTCTAAAGGTGGGTAATCTTTTCTGCGTTGATTAATTGGTCTGTGACGCAGAGGAGCAGAAAGCAAACCTTTAACATTTTCCATTAAGAAAAAACGGGGTTGGACTTCTTTAACAATGCGAATAAAATCCATAAATAAACTACCGCGAGGGTCCATAACTGAACCTCTTTTTCCTGCGGTGCTAAATGGTTGACATGGGGGACCACCTGTGACTAAATCTACTTCACCAGGTTGTAAAGCACGGCCTAAATTGAAAACTCTTCCTCCTTCTTGCAGTAATTCTTGAGAACTAACATTTTGTATTTCTCTGGGAATAGCACTTTCTTGAAGAAAGGGACGATTAAGAGCAATAGTTTTGACAGCATCACGATCTTTTTCTACTACAGTTACAGTGTGAAAACCTGCTTGTTCTAATCCTAAATCTAGACCATAAGCACCTGTAAATAATGAAATAGAAATAGCTTTACCATCTATCACGGTTCTTGCTCCCAATTCTGAATATCACTAATTATATACTCCTTGAGTCTATTATATCTTTTATATCCAATAAAAGCGATTTCTAGGTCGCGCAACGCTTACGCTCTTTTCAGATCCCAAAATCATCAGTTAAGCTGACATGAAACGCTGTGTAGGTTCAGGAATTTTTCGACCTAACTCTTGAGCAGTTTCTATCCATTCCTGCATAATAATTTCTATATTTTGCAGTGCTTCTTGATAAGTTTCTCCATCAGCAGCACATCCCGGTAAATCTGGAACTTCTGCAATAAATGATTGGTCTTCTTGACTCCAATAGAGATTAATTTCATAGCGCAGAGTCATCTTAACCTCCTAGCTGATATTTAAGTAACATTTCCCGGACTTGTTTAACTTGATATGCTTTGGCTTTTCCTTGTTTGGGTTGAAGGTTCAATATTTCTTCAACTCCTTGTTTTGTAAAAATGTGGTGACTACCACGAATTCTTTCATCAAATCCTAATCTGATCAAGAGTTGACACAATTGCTCAAAGGATATATTTTCATCAGATGCGCCTAATGGATTTTTCACCATTAATAATTTCTTGAATTGTTTGATAAGATATTCCTAAAACTTCGGCAAAATCGTGATAATTAATTTCTAAATCATCTAAAATATCTGATATTACTTCACCTGGATGTATTGGTCTTGCTAATCTCTCATCAGTAATATTTTGCCAATTATTCATAATTAATATTCCTTAAATAATTAACCCACAGCATATTCTGTAAACTTCCTCATAAAAGGAGACTGAAAACCTAACACAATATCCTCTTTACTCACTCCCGCAGCTACTAAATTAGCAGCAATATCATCCTCAGTACCATTCCATTGCAGCCAAATTTTACCACCTTTAATATCAATATGAATGATACAACTATGTACCCAATTTTGACCTTCCCAACCAACATGAACTATTTGATAATGATCACGTTGTGTATCAAAAATCGTCTCAACTTCTATATTGCCGTAAGCTGGTTGTGCTTCACCATATTCTTTTAATATTTCTTGAACTATTTGACGGTATTGAGTTAATTTATCCATTGAAAAATCACCTCTTTCTATACATCATAAATTACCATTTTTACACTACGAAGAAGTATGGCAGATTCGTAATTTTGTTTTTGAAGTTCAGCTTCTGCAAAATAGGTTTTAAAATTTTACGCCTTTTATACTCATCTATAAGACCCTTGATAAAACCTTCTAGATAACCTTTAATTTCTGCACGAGTTTTTGAACTAATAGCTGCCATATTCAAAATTAAACCGATAGAATGATTGTTAACAATGCCTTTGCTAAATGGTAAATGACAGGAATAGAAACTGCATTACCAAATTGATGTTTGGCTGTATTTTCATTATCCGCTATTTTGAAACTTTTAGGAAATCCTTGTAATCTTGCGTAATTTTCTGCGGTTAAAGGTTTAAATCGCTTTGGTTGATAAATTTTTTTGATAAATGTTTGCTTATATGCTTCAGGTTCTTCACATTCTATAGATATAGTAGCCACATAATCTCTTGTTCCAGTTGCGGTTAAAGTTCCAATCGCATCAGCATGAGGTAAAAATATTTTAGAAATACCATTAATACCTGAAGAAATTTTAGAATTTACAAATTCATAACCTTTACCTTCTACAAGACGAAGAATTTCTTTGTCTACTAAGCTGTTAATTTCTGCAATCTGTAAATTAGAAGTTAAAGATTCTAATACTTCAAATTTTAAAGGATTACCATCTTTTTCACCATAAATTTTCTTTCTTCTATTTTTCAAAATAGTTTGACATATTAGCTTTTCTCTATAATTTGTTTCTATTAATTCCCAAGAATGAATTGTAGTATGTCCATCTCTAATATCAGCAAAAGTAAAGAAATCGTTTAATTCATCTATTTTTTGGAATCTGCCTCTAGAAGCTGGAATTTTGCCATCATTAAATAAAACTTCTGGAGGAAATTTCTTTTTAGTAAAATTACTTCTTTCAATTCCAGGAATTATATCATAAAGTTTTAAGCGTTTATTTAATGGTTTAGGAAAAGTAAACCCCCAATAATTTGCAATATCATTTCTAATACCAACAATAAATATTCTGTCTCTATCTTGAGGTAAACCAAAATCATAGGAATTTAGCACCTGATATTTAACTATATAGCCAAATGATGTTAAATTACTAAGTATATATTCTAAACTTTGTCTGTTTCTTGGCTCGGTTAAACCCTTGACATTCTCAAATATAAATGATTTAGGTTTATTAACTTCTACAACTCTAAAAACATCAAGCCATAGTTTACCTCTGGGGTCATCTAAACCTTGCATTTTACCTGCTATAGACCAAGGTTGACAAGGCACACCACCAACTATTAAATCTATTTCAAAAGGTAATTTGTTTAAATTTGTAATATCTCCTAAATATGGTTCATCTGCATTATGATCACTAATAAAATTATTTTTATAAACCTTAATAGCTTCTTTATCTATTTCTGAATATCCTAAACAAATTCCTCCTAATTCTTCTAAAGGAATTCTAAATCCACCTATTCCAGCAAATAAATCTACAAATGTAAACTTTCTTGTACAACTTATAATTTTAGTCGGTTGGAATAATTGAAATAATTCTAATTGTTGAGCATGAGCGCTGCTTTCCATAAGGTTTATGAGTAAAGTTCTAAATAGATTTTCACATTCTATACTGTCACCAGTAAAGCGATTCCTAGGTCGCGCAACGCTTACGCATTCCCCACATCCTCAAACAGCGAACTGCTTGCAGCAGCGTAACGCTTACGCAATTACACATCACAAAAAAGCGAACTGATTGCAGCAGCGCAACGCTTACGCCTAAATTCATCACCAGAATAAAAAATGATAAGATACTAATAAAATTTTATTCATATTAGAAACTTATGAACGTGAGTTTTGCGATACCAAAAGAACTTGAGTCTTATCTTGAGATTCAGCTTCAATCTGGCAATTATGATACTGTAGCGGACTATTTTTTGATGTTGTTGCAGCAAGATAAACTGCGTAAGGATGCTCAAGCAAATATTTGAATGGATGGAGGTAAATAGAGAGTAATAAAATTCATATTTATTCTACACTAATGTCATAACTTTATTATATTCTTCCTTATGACTTTGCAAAGCATCCCAGACATCAACCTTTTGCTGAAGATTCAACCAAAGTCTATGTCCATTTCCTAAAGCTTTACCAAGACGAATTGCAATATCTACTGTAATGGATTTTTCACCATTAATAATTTCCTGAATTGTTTGATTAGATACTCCTAAAATTTCAGCAAAATTGCTAGGATTAATATCTAAATCATCTAAAATATCTGCAATTACTTCACCAGGATGTATTGGTCTTACTAATCTATCTTGAGTAATATCTTGCAAATTATTCATAATCAATACTCCTTAATAAATTTTACTACAGTTAGTTAACAAGCTCTACACAATTAATATCATATTAACACAGGATTTAATGATAATCTTCAAGATTAACATCATAAGCATCACCATCTTCAAATTTAAAAGTTATCCGCCAGTTTCCTGATACCTTAATTGACAAAGTTCCTTTTCTGTCTCCTTTTAATTCATGCAAATCATATCCCGGTAATCTAATATCCTCTACAATTAAAGCTGAGTCTATAACTTCAAGTCTGATTCTAATTTTATTTTCTAAATTTGCGGGAACTCCTTTATTAAAATTTTCTTTAAACAGATTTTCTAAGGATTTATTTTTAAATGTTTGAATCATCTATCTTTTATTTGTTAATTTTATCTGATTATTAAGGAGGCAGGTAAAAAACCTGCCCATGTAATCCTATTCTATCCCCTCAATCCGATTTTCCACCTCCTGATACAACTCTCTCAACCGGTCTAAATTCTCCTCACTAGTCTCCCAATAACCGCGTCCATTCATTTCCAACAAAGTAGAAACAATCTTGCGGAAAGAATGAGGATTGAGATTCATCAACCGCTTTTGCATTTCCTCATCTTTGATGAAGGTTTCGTTTGTGTCCTCATAAATCCAATTATCCACAGCACCAGCAGTCGCACTCCAACCAGTAGTATTAACCAACCGCTTAGAAAGTTCGCGCACACCTTCGTAACCGTGAGATAACATCCCCTCATACCATTTGGGATTTAACAACTTCGTCCGCGCATCTAAACGCACAGTTTCTGATAAAGTTCTCACCTGTGCATTCGCAGTAGTTGTATCTGCAATGTAAGAAGATGGTTTCTTACCATCTGCACGCAGACTTGCTACTAACTTAGTCGGATCTGAGTCAAAATAGTGGGAAACATCAGTTAAACTGATTTCCGAAGAATCGAGATTCTGGAAAGTTGCATCAGCAGTCTTCAAAGTCGTTTCAAAAATCTCTCTTGACTCATCCATAACCCCAGGATTATCAGAATTGAAAGAGAAAGATTTGCGCTTCAAATACATTTCCTGTAACTCAGCTTCACTGTCCCAAGTGCTATTCTCCACCGCTAAGTTAATATTAGAAGAATAAGAACCAGAAGCATTAGAGAAAACGCGAGTTGCAGCTTGACGCAGATTTATTCCCATGTCCTCCGCTTGTTTCAAAGCGTGCTTGCGGACAAAGTTCATTTCCAAGGGTTCATCAGCTTCTGCTGCCATTTTTACACCTTGATCCAGCAAGTTCATTTGGTTAATGAACAAGTCACGGAATACACCAGAACAATTGATCACTACATCAATTCTAGGACGACCCAATTCTTCCAAAGGTATCAATTCCAACTTGTTCACCCGTCCCAAAGCATCGGGAACTGGACGTACTCCCACCATCCACATAATTTGGGCGAGGGATTCGCCGTAGGTTTTGATGTTATCTGTACCCCAGAGGACACAGGCGATGGTTTCTGGCCAGTTGCCATCATTTTCTGACTTATTCCGCTCTAGCAGCCTATCCACGACGATTTTCGCCGATTGGACTGCGGCAGATGTGGGGATAGATTGGGGATCTAATGCGTGGATATTTTTACCTGTGGGTAATACGTCAGGATTACGGATAGGATCACCACCAGGACCGGGGAGAATATACTCACCTTCCAAACCTTGCAATAAACCACCAAGTTCGTTATCTGCACAAACTTGTTTTAAGCAAAATTCCAAATATTCAAACAGGGGTTTTAATGCAGAGGTGTCTACTTTGGTGTAACCTGATTGATGCAGTGATTCTACCCAAGGTTCTTTTCTCCCCATGTTGAAGAAGTTCAACTTGGAAACCGCTATCACTCTACCTTCTGCGTCAATTTGTTCTTGAACTAAGGCTGTAACAGCCGCACGGGTAGCGAGGGTGATATCTTGTAATAGTTGTACATCTGCCAAAATTCCGGCATCGTTGTTTTTGTAGATATCCTCAATATTGCGACCGAGACTTTTGGCAATAATTCCGGGTAAACCTTGAATTTCTTCCTCTTGTCGATCTAAACTAGCTATATTGACCAGAGTGGCGATCGCTTCTTCGGCACTAGGAGGTTTACCAATCACGTGCAGTCCACAAGGTAATAAGCGCGATTCAATCTCCATTAACCGACGATAAACGTTACCAACGATATTATCCCGTTCCTCCGGGGTCATATCCTTAGAATCGGTTTCAGGAATGTGAATATCTTTGTCTAAGTTGACAATACGGCACTTATCCATGATGGAATTGACAATAGAAACACCGCGTCCTGTGTCTTTCAAAGTTTGGTAAGAAGCAATTAACTCGCTAAGTTCCTTCAACCCTTTGTATAAACCAGCATTTTCCGCCGGTGGTGTCAGGTAAGAAATTGTTTCTGCATAACTGCGACGTTTGGCGATTGTAGCTTCACTGGGGTTATTAGCTGCGTAATAATACAGGTTGGGAATTGAGCCAATTAGTTGATCTGGGTAACAATCACCGGACATTCCCATTTGCTTACCAGGCATAAATTCCAATGAGCCATGTGTCCCAAAGTGTAACACAGCATCAGCGCCCCAAATCCGTTCTAGATAGGTGTAATATGCTGCAAAACCGTGGTGGGGACTTGCGGAACGGGAGAATAACAACCGCATGGGGTCGCCTTCATAACCAAATGTCGGCTGCACACCAATGAACACATTACCAAATTGTTTCCCATAAATCAAGAGATTTTGGCCGTCGCTGTTCAAGTTTCCGGGAGGTGGTCCCCAGTTTTCTTCTAAGCGTTGGGAGTAGGGTGTCAGTGCTTCATATTCTGGCACAGACATTTTGTAAGCAATGTTGAGTTCGGGACTGTTGTATTGTGCTTGTGCGTCGTGGATGACTTGTTCTAGCAACTCTTGGGGGGTTTCGGGAATGTCCTGCACGTCATAACCGTTGTTTCTCAGTCCTTTCATGACTTCATGAATAGAACCGAATACGTCTAAATATGCGGCTGTACCCACGTTACCTTTGTCAGGGGGGAAGCTGAAAACGGTAATAGCAACTTTTTTGTCTAGTTTGGGTTTACGGCGCAGATTCGCCCATTTTAATGCCCGTTGAGCGACTATTTCTACTCTATCTTGGAGTGCGATCGCTCTGCCTGTTGCCCCATCTTTACCTGATAGGATAATCGGCTCAATTGCGCCGTCTAGTTCGGGTATAGCAATCTGTAAAGCCACTTGAATGGGATGTAACCCCAAATCGCTATCTAGCCATTCTTCGGTGGTTTGGAAGACCAAAGGCAAGGCTACCATGTAAGGGCGATTTAACCGTTTTAATGCTTCAATGGCTTTAGGATGATCCTGTCTAGCAGGTCCACCGACTAAAGCGAAACCAGTTAAGGATACTACCGCATCTATTAACTGCATTTTGGTAATTGGTTCATAGAAGTAAGCTTCTATTGGTTTAGAGAAATCTAAACCACCGGCAAATACAGGTAGAACTCTTGCCCCTAATGATTCCAATTCCTGCACAATTGCCACATAATGGGCATCATCACCAGTAACGAGATGAGTCCGTTGTAATACCAAACCTACGCATGGTGCAAGGGGATCTTTAAGGTGACTAGAAATGTCTTTGCGAGCAGAATACCAGTTCAGATATTCTCGCACATCCTCAAACATGGTTGGTGCTAAAGGATGCCAAATGCCCATATCAGGATAAACAACTGGAGCTTGATAGTCAGCAGCGACAAAGCTTTCTTTCTCTATGCCTTTTAGTACGTATTTATCAGCCAGCATCAGTAAAAAGTTTTCCAGGTTTTCCGCTGAACCACCTAGCCAATACTGAAAACTGAGCATGAAGTTTCTCGCGTCTTGTGCTTTTTCCATGGGGAGGAATTTCAGCACTTGGGGAAGTGTCCGCAATAACTTCAACATTCCGTCCTGGAAACCAGCGCCAGATTTCTCTTTGCGCTTTTTCATGAAGTTAGCAATTACGCTTTTAGATTGTCCTAATTGCGCCAAAGAAAAGCTACCCATTTTATTGAGGCGCATAACTTCGGGCATGGAGGGGAAGACAACGGATACATCTAAGTTATCACGATGGGGTTCGACTGCGGCAACTACTTTTTGTGCTAGGTCTTCAATAAAAATTAGAGAAGCAATGAATATATTAGCACTAGCTATATCGCGTTGAAATTCTCCATAATTTTCAGACCCGCGTAGTTCTTCAATCAAGTATCCACTGATTTCTATTGCTATGCTGGGATGATTAGCGTTAATTTCCCGTACCGCTTGGGACAAGGAACTCTGGTACTGGGACTCCAGCACGACATAGACAACCTTGATTAACTTACGTCCCCGTAAATCGTCAGGTGCAATATGTCTAATAGTGGACTTGACTTGGGTAAACATTCAAATAAGCTCCTTTTAGGCGTATTTCTGCGAAGTTCATGGCGGTTGATCTGGCCGTTTGTAACTTCAATTATCTTCCACAATAAGAGTTTTTTAGTAGAAAACTCCGATTTTGTGGGGGTTTTGTCCTATATCTGACATAAAATGATATAGAAAACAACACATTTATTAATGAATCTTAACAAAGAATACAGGTTCTCTCACCTGTTTTTAAATTTTGTTTACATAGCAGTTAATGGTGGTGTAGATATATAAAGAAATTTTAAGCAAGTATTGATACTGACAGTATTGTGATATTCTGGTTTTGAGTTGGGCAGCGATCGTTCAATTTTTCCGTATAATACGCTGATAACGTACATCTATGAACACTCGATCATCTCACTCTCAATCTAATGAAGCGGAAAATTGTGATAGTTCTACAACCAACGTTAATGGCATAACAATTTCTGTGGGTGATTTTAGCTTACAGTTTGGAGGAGTAAGCCGTAGCGAAGTAGATTGCACTAATGATGAACCTGACGAACTAGATGATGAACCTGACGAACTAGATGATGAACCTGACGAACCAGATGATGAACCTGACGAACTAGATGATGAACCTGACGAACCTATAGGAGATTCATGAAAAATGAAAATAAAACAGTGATCGGAGTCATCTATTGAACCAGGAATGATGGTCAGGAGCTAGAAGGTAAATCTTTTGAATGTTCCATATCTAAAATCACAAGCTGTAGCAATTACCATAGATGTGCGTAGCTTTCAAGATTAAATACTTATGAACTATAGACATATACGAAAAAGAATCTGAAACCCTTAACCTGTCTAGTCGAAAACCTAATTTCTGGAGATGTCTTATGCTACAACACGTTCGTCATATTCTAATTTGGGCGATCGCTCAATTTTTTTGTATGATGCGTAATACGCTGATAGAAATATCATCTAGAAAATTTCATCGCAAAGAAACCCCTTTTTTTGATGAAAAACTGACCTTTATTTACGGTCTTATTCCTTTTAATAAAGTAGAAAATTGTTTTGAAATAATAGTTTTTCTGTTCAGCAAAATAATGCCTTGGATTCAATTCTTGAAAGCTGAATCCCATCCAGATTTTATTCAAGAATTCAATCAAATTAAGCAGATTTGCAAAGGTTCTGGGGTTATTTATGAAATATATCCATACAATCAAAAATTGAATAAATTAGCTGCAATAGAAACTTTTTTAATAGGTTTCTTCTGGGGGATTTGTATAGGAATCTTTGCTTCATTCTCAATTTATTTTTATTTGATAACTCTTAAAAGCCTTTGGTTTTTTGTTGTTATAGCCTCTATAACTTTAACCTTTCTTGTTTCTGTCATAGTTAGTTTTATTGTTTGTGGTATCTTTGCTCACACTAGATTTAGTTTTCTGGAATACTTATCAAAAAATACCTGTTATTTAATAACCAAAACTAAAGTTTATCATATTTTCAGATCATGGGATTATTTTGGAAAAGTCATTGAAGTGCCTGAAGTACAAATTTTTGAAATAAAAGGTCTTTGGCAACCGTCTTTTCGTATTCCTGAATCGTATAAGTATTGTAAAACAAATGCAGCTATTGTTAAGTTTTATATTAACGATGTTAATTATATTGAAAAAATAAAACAATTGGAAAACTTGGCAATTCAAGGTCACAATAATTACCAAAATAGAAGCTTTCCTTTTAAGATTCAGAAATTTCCTAATGACTTTGGATGTGAAACAGCACCCTTTTATATCTACTTAGTAGAATCATACGTTGAAGTTTCAGATTCACTTAATAATTGGTCAGAGCAGTTAAGACGGAAACGTTGAAAACAAGTGCGATCGCCGTTTGGGGATGTTGGGAGGGCGATAGCGCAAGCGCTGACTTGTCAGTTCGTTTAAAATTAGGGGATTGTGTGCGTAAGCGTTGCGCTCCGTAGGAATCGCTGTTTGGGGATAAGTTGGGAGAGCGATAGCGCAAGCGCTGACTTGTCAGTTCGCTGTTTGGGGAATGTTGGGGTGCGATAGCGTAAGCGCTGCTGCAAGCAGTTCGTTTAAAATTAGGGTTGTGAGCGTAAGCGTTGCGGTGACCGAAGGTATCGCTGTTTGGGGATGTTGGGAGTGCGATAGCGCAAGCGCTGACTTGTCAGTTCGTTTAAAATTAGGGGGTTGGGAGCGATCGCTCCTGAGTTTAAATAAAATAGAATCATATAACCACAAAACCGCACTATGACTTCACGACTCGAAAATGCGATCGCTGCTATCCAACAGCTATCAGCTATAGAACGTCAACAACTGTTGCAAATCTTTACTCAAAGCAATTCATCCTCAAACTCTCAAACCGATCTTAAAAATCTTAGTCATCAGTTTTGGCAAGATACCACGCTCAACGAAATCCTTGCCACACAGACCCCTATCACTGTACATAACCTTAAACATCTTGCTGTTGACTTTTGGCCTGA
This sequence comes from Anabaena sp. FACHB-1391, assembly GCF_014696755.1. Taxonomy (NCBI): domain Bacteria; kingdom Bacillati; phylum Cyanobacteriota; class Cyanophyceae; order Nostocales; family Nostocaceae; genus Anabaena; species Anabaena sp. FACHB-1391. The sequence goes on from NZ_JACJQS010000045.1 coordinate 31,649, forward strand.
AGAAGACTCCATCGAAGATTTTCTCATCTTCCTACGACAACAACGCCAAGAAGTGATTTAAACAAACGCCATGAGTTTTTACCTCATTGACACTGATATCGCTTCTTTTATCTTCAAAAGTAGTGATTATGCCGACCCTTATTTACCTTATTTAACTGGTCAACAATTAGCAATGTCATTCATGACCGTAGCTGAACTGTTTCAGTGGGCAATTTTGCGTCAATGGGGAGATAGTCGTTTAACACAACTAGAACAATACCTATCTAACTACTTAATTATTCCAGTTGATCAATCACTTTGTCGAGAATGGGCGTATATTCGTGCCAAGCGACAAAGCGCAGGACGACCAATATCTCCACAAGATGCTTGGATTGCTGCAACGGCTTTACGCTATGACTTACCGCTAGTTACTCACAACATCAAAGACTTCTTGGATATTCCCAATCTCCGGCTTATTATCCCTTCATCCCCATTATGAAGGTCATAAATAAGAGCGATCGTCTAAAATTAGGGTTGTGTGCGTAAGCGTTGTGCTGCTGCAAGCAGTTCGTTTAAAATTGGGGTAGTTGTGTGCGTAAGCGTTGCGCTCTAACTAGATCCCCGACTTCTGAGCATAACAGATAATTAATTGATATGATCAAAGAAGAAGCCGGGGATCTTATAACCCACTTTATAATCTTCTTCCTCTGTGTCCTCTGCGTCTGGAGTGGTATGTCTTCGACACGCTACGCGAACGTTATTTCTTCAAATAGGAAAATTACAGATCAATCAACAATCAAGAATTGGTTTGTGGTCAGTTATGATTTTTTTTGTCAGAATCAGGATAACCAGGATTAAAGGATTTACAGGATGTTATTTAATAATTGTTGGTGAAAATTTGGGGATGATTTTGTTTATCCTAATATGGCTAACGCCACGCTACGCTATCAGACAATTAGAACATTCACCACCAACAAACAAATGAGCAATTACATCCTGTAGATCCTCAAATCCTGGACATCCTGATTCTGACAATTACAAGATTCACCACCAAAAAAAACAAATCATCATTTATTAAAATAGTAATTTCACAGATTAATCAATCATCAAGAAGTGCGATATTAACACTATAAAAATAATACTTGCTTTGATGAAAAATTAACCAATTCCATACAGGCTTGTCTGGCTAATTCTCGTGCTTCAATTCTATCATCTATGGATCTTTTTACTATTTGTGTAATTCTTTCCTTTAGTTCACAGTTTTTAGGAATAGGTAAAATAATTTCACCTAGTCTATCACCTAATGAATCAATAATATCTTGAGTGAATCTTTTAGCTTTAATTTGCATCATCACAGGTTCAGAACTTAAAGCTGTTATTAATAAATAGGGAGATAATTTAGAATCATCTTTTATTCTCAACTTATAAATGTGACTTTGAAATACTATTCTCTTATCATATTTTGTAATATAAGCACAGTGTCCTACTAAATATGTTCCATCTCTAACCATAAGAATGTCACCTTCTCTAACATCTTGTTTAGTAGCAAGAGAACGATAAATTTCTTCACTTAAACAATGTTTAGGATTTCTTTTGATTTCCCAGTTAGAAATATCTGAAGTTCTCACGAATGGAATATCACCAGTTCCATAATTTTCTTTACCTACTTCATCACCTGTTGTCACATCTAGTAAACCCTGAGAAATTAATTCAGATATGGGAATCAAATGATGGGTATTTTGTAATCTTTGCAATTCATTAATTATCTCTGGGTTATAATAACGAGGAGCAAAAATATAATCTGTTATTTTGCTAAAATCTACTTCATAACCTAAACTAGAATTAACTAGGTTATTTCCTCTATATTTACGATAGTTTAAGACAATGGTTGGCAGATCATCCCTGCTATTTTTACGTCCCCTGCTATCATGTCCACATAATTTAGCTTCAGCCATAAAAATACCACTTGTTTGCTGTATTGCTTCCTTTTTCTTATGCAAGACTAATAAACAAGTTTTTGTATGAGTACCACTTTTTCCAGAAACTTTAAATAAGTCTTCTGGCATTCCCATAACGGCTTTTATTTCTGCCTGATCTTCAATATAATTAATAACATAGCGATAGGTTTTACTAGAAATTAGACTTTCTGGAACTACTAGACCTAAACGTCCTCCTGGTTTGACTAAAGACAGACATCTTTCAATAAATAATACTTGTGGAGGTACAGAAGATTGTAGTTCACTTAATTTAATAAATTTCTCTATTTTTTTATCTATTTGCCATTTATAACCTAATTCAAAAGTTCTTTGAGTGTTAGTAGAAGCTGCAACAATTCTAGTCCCAAATGGGGGATTGGCTAAAACAATATCAAAAGTTCCTAATTTTTCATGCAATGATTGATCTACATCCCAGGCTAACGAATCACCACAAAATATATTAGCTGATGTATTAGTAAATAAGGATAATCTAGCTGAAGCAAGACGAACTAAGTAATTATCTTTATCTATACCAAAAACATATTGATTTACTTCTTCTGATTCAACCCCTAAGTTGATAAGATGACGTGCTGCTGAATGTAAAAAACCTCCAGCACCACAAGCAGGATCTATGATTGTTTCACCTGCTTGTGGGTTAATTAATTCTACCAATAAGTCAATAGTATTTTGAGGAGTAAAAAACTGTCCTTCTTTTCCCTTAACAATAGAGCTAGTAAAAACTTCGTAAGCATCGCCAAAAGGATCGTAACTCCATTGGTTAATATCTAATATTTCTAATTTTTGATCAATAAAATCTAAACTGTTCTGATCTAGCTGTAATTTATCTTGAGAATTAAATAAGTTAGGTAGTAAAATGCAAATTTCTTTAAAAGTTCTTTGATATATTTGTTCAACACTTAAATTAGCATTATGGTCAATAACTATATTTTTGTCTTTTTTTAGATAAATCTTACAAAATAAACATTTAATAACTTCTTCTAATAAAGTTTCATCACGAGTAGCACCTATTAATTGACCTGCTAAATAGTTACGGATTTGGTTAAGTGCATCTTTGTAATCTAATACAAGAGAAAGTTGTGTAGTATTTTGATGAATCTTTTTAATTTTTTGTTTCATACAATTTAAGTGTTTATTTTTCACATTTTTCTAGGATAGCACCTTTCTTTCAATTTTTTGATATAGTGCTTTAGCGTTAATGTAGCTTGTACCAGGTATCGCTGTTTGGGATATTGGTATCTCGCTAATTGGAATAGTGATCGCTGAAAATTGGGGTAGTTGGAAGTGATCACCATTTAGGTATAAATTGGGAGAGTGATAGCGAAGCGCGACCTAGGAATCGCAATTTAGGAATAAGTTGGGAGAGCGTAAGCGTTGCACTGCTGCAAGCAGTTCGTTTAAAATTGGGGAATGTTGGGGTGCGTAAGCGTTGCGCTGCTGCAAGCAGTTCGTTTAAAATTGGGTAAAATTGGGGTGATTGTGAGCGATAGCCATTTAAGAATACGTTGGGAGAGCGATCGCTTCCAAAAGAGTGTAATCATAGAAGAAGCAAGTGATGAGAAAAGATAATGCAAAAGCAGCTTAAACAAATAATTGTATCCGATCCAGAAGTGATGATGGGAAAACCTGTAATTGCTGGTACACGCATTACAGTTGAGTTAATTTTAGAAAAATTAGCTGCTGGTGAAACCGCAGAACAAATCTTAGAATCACATCCTCGACTGACACCAGAAGTAATTCCAGCAGCTTTAGCATTTGCGGCTGAGGCTTTACGATATGATGTAATTTATCCAATTGTTGAGAAGGCATCTTGAACTTTCTAGCAGACGAGAATCTAGATAAGCTTGTTGACCGTTTGCGCCAAGATGGACATTTTGTTTGGTACGTTGCGGAAATGGAACGGGGTATTTCCGATGATGTAGTCCTAGACTTGGCTAACCAAGAAGGTGCATTATTATTGACATCTGATAAAGATTTTGGTGAGTTAGTGTTCCGCTTACGTCGCATTGCTTCAGGTGTTGTATTGTTAGTTATGCGTTCAAGAAAAATATAACTATAAATAATAAATTGAAAGAGTTAAGCTTTCTCGGTGCAGAAATATTTATTAGTTGTATAACCTACTATGAAATTAAAAGAGGTTTAATATCTCTCAATGCTACTAAACAATTGGTAGATTTTCATGGATTTTGTAATGATTATCCTGTATTATTTTTAGATGATTTAGAAATTATTGAAAAATCCTGTGAAATTCATGCCAAATTAAAAGCTAAAGGTACTCCTATCCAAGATGCTGATGTTTTAATAGCAGCTACAGCAATTTTCCGGGATTTAATTCTCGTTTCTAATGATTCTGATTTATTAAAAATTGAAGAACTTAAATTAGAAAATTGGTCGTGATAAAAATTTAGGAATAAGTTGGGAGATCGATAGCGTTCGCGGAGCGTCACCGAGGGAACTAGCGCTTCTGCAAGCAGTTCGCCTAAAATTAGTGTAGTTGCTATTGGTAACTAATAATATATAATAAGATATGAGATAGTTAAAATTTCTCGCTAAACATTCAATGAGGATATGACAATGAATGCTTTAACTGTCAATTTGAAATCAGTAATAGAAATGACTGATGAGCAGTTTTTTGAACTATGTCAAAACAACCGGGAATTGAGATTTGAAAGAAATGCAAATGGAGAATTAATAATTATGCCACCAACAGGAGGAGAAACGGGAAATCGTAATGCGGGTATAACTGCTCAACTTTGGATTTGGAATGAGGAAAATCAGGAGGGTATAGTTTTTGATTCTTCTACTTGTTTTAAATTACCAAATGGTGCAGATCGTTCTCCTGATGCTTCTTGGATCAAGTTAGAAAGATGGGATGCTTTAACTGATGAAGAAAAACAAAAGTTTCCTCCTATTTGTCCTGATTTTGTGATTGAGTTACTTTCTCCTAGTGATAGTTTAAAAGTTACACAAGAAAAGATGCAGGAATATATAGATAATGGTGTGGGTTTGGGTATATTAATTAATCGCAAATCTCGTCAAGTGGAAATTTATAGACCTGGTAAGGAGGTTGAGGTTTTGGATTCTCCTGCTACGGTTTCGGGGGAAGATGTTTTAAAGGGTTTTGTTTTGAATTTGGGGATGATTTGGTAAAATCATATAGGTATTTATTTAACATAGCACAGATACATCTCAATGACTTTATACTAATTATGTTAAAATAAATACCAGAAACGTAATTAGCCAAACATGAAATGTATAAAACAATTGATTTATTTGCTGGGATAGGTGGAATTAGACTCGGTTTTGAAGCCTATCATTGTACAAATATATTTACTTCCGAATGGGATAAAGATGCTCAAGTAATGTATGAAGCAAACTTTGGAGAGAAACCTCATGGTGATATTAATTTAATATCGCCTTCTGATATTCCAAACCATGATATTTTATTAGCGGGGTTTCCTTGTCAACCCTTTAGTATTGCTGGAAAAGGTTTAGGTTTTACTGATACTAGAGGGACTTTATTTTTCAATATCGAAAAAATCCTGGAAGTTAAAAAACCACGGGCTTTTTTATTAGAAAATGTAAAACGATTGACCACTCACGATCACGGTAAAACTTTTTCAGTAATTTTAGATAAATTGAAAGCACTAGGTTATACCGTTTATTATAAAGTTCTTAATTCTTTAGATTTTGGCTTGCCTCAAAAAAGAGAGAGAATTTATATAGTTGGTTTTTTAGAGTTTATTGATTTCAATTTTCCAAAACCATTAGGTTATTACCAACCACTTAGTACCATTTTAGAAAATGACGACAATATACCTGGAAGTTATTTCTTATCAGAAAAAATAAAGAATAAACGGTTAAATGCAGTAAAAGATAATCCTCCTTTTCCTTCTATTTGGCATGAAAATATTGGCGGTAATATTTCTGCATTACCCCATTCATGTGCCTTAAGAGCAGGAGGTAGTTATAATTATCTTGTGGTTAACGGCGTTAGACGTTTAACCGATAGAGAAATGCTACGTTTACAAGGTTTTCCCGATGAATTTAAAATTGTGTTACCTTATTCTGTAGTACGTAGATTAGCAGGTAATTCTGTATCTGTTCCTGTTATTAAAGCAATAGCAGGAGAAATAATAAAGGCTTTAGAACATCAAATTAGGGAATCATGTTTGGATGTAAATTAAATATACAGCCCAACATTTCATTGTAGTGCGATCGCTGTTTAGGATGTTGGTTGGGAGAGCGTAAGCGTTGCGCTGCTGCAAGCAGTTCGCCTAAAATTGGTGTGATTGTGAGCGTAAGCGTAATGAATGAGTTACGATTGACTTGGGATGCAAAAAAAAGGGAATATTAAAAATAGTCGTCTTTTTAGCTTGGTGAGTGCCAAATGAGTGATCTCAAGAAAATAGATACCAATGCCTATGTGACAGTACAGGGACAATATGCTGTGGTCAATGAAGGTGCAGGGTACGCAATTATCAACATTCAAACAAAACAGATAGTTGCTCGTAATATTTCATCTTTCCTTGACTGTGTAAAAACGCTGGAATACATTGTTGGAAAGGGTGAATCCCAAGATCCAATTCAACATTCTACGTCTAACGAAAATCCACCTCAGATACAATTAACTAACTTTGGTGTTAAACCAGATGTACAAAGACTTATTGAAATCTACGCTCCAGCCACAGTGAGAGTGGAGAAGAAGGTGCATTGGAACCGAAGCCGATATAAGTGCTACGATGTATCTGGTAACTGTCTTGGCCGGGTTAAAGGAAAACAAGGAGATCGTTATTGGGAAGACAGAAGCGGAAATAAACATTACTAAGAGAAAGTTTCCTCTCATTTGTCCCAATTTTTTTGTAATTGAGTTACTTTCTCCTAGTGATAGTTTGAAGACTACACAGTAGCCGATCTTGTAGGGTGTGTTAATGAAATATAACGCACCTTTTTAATGTTAATTATTTGACAAAAAATTCATTTTGTATTCTATTCGGATTCCGAAACATTATTGCAGTGCGTAAGCGTTGCGCGACCTAGGAATTACCTAAAATTGGGGTAGTTGCTATTAATTGGTAACTAATAATATATAATAGGATATGGGATAGTTAAAATTTCTCCCTAAACATTCAATGAGGATATGACAATGAATGCTTTAACTGTCAAGTTGAAATCAGTAATAGAAATGACTGATGAGCAGTTTTTTCAGTTATGTCAAAACAATCGGGAATTGAGATTTGAAAGAAATGCAAACGGAGAGTTAATAATTATGCCACCAACGGGAGGAGAAACGGGAAATAAAAATGCAAGAATCACTCAACAATTAATGAATTGGACTGATGCTGATGGTACTGGCATTGCTTTTGATTCTTCGACTTGTTTTAAGTTACCAAATGGTGCAGATCGTTCTCCTGATGCTTCTTGGATCAAGTTAGAAAGATGGGATGCTTTAACTGATGAGGAAAAACAAAAGTTTCCTCCTATTTGTCCTGATTTTGTGATTGAGTTACTTTCTCCTAGTGATAGTTTAAAAGTTACACAAGAAAAGATGCAGGAATATATAGATAATGGTGTGGGTTTGGGTATATTAATTAATCGCAAATCTCGTCAGGTGGAGATTTATAGACCTGGTAAGGAGGTTGAGGTTTTGGATTCTCCTGCTACGGTTTCGGGGGAAGATGTTTTAAAGGGTTTTGCTTTGAATTTAGGGATGATTTGGTAGAGGAATAATAAACATCTTAACCATCCTATGAAATATTAATCCCAAGGGCTAAAAACATTAACACCCACATTCCGCACCCTGAACTGTCACAGATCAAAAAAGCAGAGATAGTAGTACATAATAACTAACGATCAATTAAAGAGAAATAAGCTTAATGAGAATACATATCATTAAAA
>NZ_JACJQS010000046.1:0-35720 GCF_014696755.1 Anabaena sp. FACHB-1391
TCTTCAATAAATTTGTTAGGAAAGGCATCTCTTAATCGTTTTTCTATTAAAGCAATTGCTAAATGAGTAATATCAATACCGATCCAATTTCTCCCTAAATTTTCTGCTGCGTGGATAGCTGTACCACATCCACAAAAGGGATCAAGGACAATATCATCTTTATTACTACTAGCTTGGATAATTCTTTTTAATAAAGATAAAGGTTTTTGAGTAGGATATCCTAACCGTTCTTTTGCGTGGGCGCTAATAGATAAAATATCAGTCCAAATATTTGGAACAATACTACCATTTTGTTCGTTTAAATATCTTTTTAGTCGAGGCCGTTTACTAAAATCAAAACTACCATCAGGTTTTGTCGGATAATAAATACGTCCCTCATCATGTAATTTTTGCATAGTATCTTGTTGATATCGCCACCCTTTTACAGGATAAGGAAAACCCATCCATTCATACATCATTCTGGGACGAGGGTTAGGACTTGCCATATTATCTAATTGATATAATCCCCGACCATCATGATCATCATGTCTATAAAATTTAGCTATATATTCCGGATCATTTTCTCCATATTGAGGCTTAAAAATGGCATTTTTTGACTTGACATAAAATAAGATAATATCGGCTATATCTGCAAATTTATATTTAGCATCATTATGGGCTGTTTGACGTTTCCAGATAATTTCATTTCTAAATTTATCCGCTCCAAAAATCAAATCTAAAATCATTTTTAAATAATGACTTGCTGTAGGATCGCAATGTAAATATAAACTACCTGTAGATTTGAGAACTCGATGTAATTCTATTAATCGAATGGCCATCATTACCAAATAAGCTGATAAAGAATTTTTACCTAAAGTTCTCACTAATAAATCTAATAATTGATACAATTCACCTTTTATATCTTGAATTTCATCTAAAAATCTTTCTGATTCAATTCCCCAAGTCCAAGTATCTTCAAAAGCTGTAATTTGAGCTTCAGAACTTCCACCAGTAGAATTTTTGAAGAGAATATTATAATTAGCTTGAGAGTTAAAAGGTGGATCAAGATAGATTAAATCAATACATTCATCAGGAATATTTTCTCTGAGGACTTGTAAGTTATCACCGTAGTAAAGACGTTTCATAGATGTTGACATAACTAATTTATAAATATTTTAAACTAAATATTATAACATATTATAACATATCTCCATAAAAATCCTCATCTAATAACTGTTCTAAAGTAAAAGGTAAATCAAGAGGATATTCTGATTCATCTGGTTTTCTCACTCCTAACTTAGCATTTTTACTTTCTTTAATTGCCAGTTTTCTAGCATCAGCATAAGCGATAAAAATTACCTCATGCAGATAATTTTTAAAAGAAGGATTTTCTTGTAAATCTTTTTTAATTCTAAAGCGATGTTCAGTAATAGAACTGTACCAACTTACTTTCATTATTTCAGTAATCATCTTTTATCAATCATAATGATATTTACAAGAGAGAATAATCAATAAATCTTCTTCTATCTTGTAAACTGATCTATGTTCATTTGTAATTCGTCTTGACCAGTAACCTTGCAATTCATATTTTAGTGGTTCTGGTTTACCTATCCGAGAAAATGGTTCTCTTTGGATATCTTTAATTAATTCCAAGATTTTTTTAAAGACTTTTTTATCTTCCTTTCCCCACTCACCCAATTGTTCAAAAGCTTCTGGTTCAAATGCTACTTTTTTCATATTCATCTAAATCAACATAAATTAGGTTGCCTTTGTCTACATTTTCCATAGCTTTGAGTAGATGTTGTTTGTTAGCTTCTGATTTGAGAAGATAGGTAGTTTCATCTTCTTCAATAGGTGATTCAACTAGGATAATAACTTCTACAACTGTCCCTGCTGGTAATTCAGTGGTAGATAGTTCGATTTTGCCATCTTTACCGACAATAGCCTTTTGTTTAATTCCACTGAGCATAATTTTTAATTACTCTGATAAAGTCAGATGTACTTATTCTATTCTAACTCTATTATTTGAATAAATTAAGCCGCCTGTTCTGCTAAAAGGGGAATGACATGATATTTATCTCCAGTGACTTTTATTTCACCATCATGCAGAGGAATTTGACCGCCATTAATATCTATTCTATAGCCAATTGCGCTGGCAAGATAGAGTCCATATTGCGATCGCTTCGCTCGTTATCGGTAACGCTCTTGTTGCATTTTTGCGGTATTTATCCAACACACCACGCAAATGTTAAAAAACATTTCGCTATCTTGTCAAGATACAACACTACAAGGATAATTAACTAAGCATGGTTATGTGTTGCAATATCAAATAATATACAATTTTATTGTTATACATAATGCTGTTGAAGTTTTTACAAGTAGGGAAAAATTATGAATTTACCAATTCAAGTTACCTTTGCATTACCAAGTTTGGTTGCTAAAGGCTTACAAGATGGAACTCTTGAACGGGTTGGGGGTGTAATTCGAGATGTAATAAGTAAGAAAATTGTAACTTGGTTGCGAGACAGTAATTCACTTGATCCTTCAGTAATCTCCGTTGCATCTGAAGGTTTTTCTGATGTGAATAAGCGTTTAGATGGTGTTGAGAATCAAATAGATTCAATTGGGCAAACTTTACAAGGTTCTCAAAGTATTTTGCAAGTATCTACTGCTGCTAGTATTCTCAATCTTGGTGTTTCTGTGATGGGTTTTGCTGTTATAGCACAACGCCTAAATGAGATAGAAAATCAACTGAAGCAAGCGCAGGAATTGTTAAATAAAATCAATCGCAAAATTGATATGAGTTTTTATGCTAACTTCCGTGCTGGAGTCGAATTAGCGATTAATGGCTTTATAATGACTAAAATTGAAAACCGGAGAAGCAGCGCGTTACAAGCTATTAATCGTTTCTTAGAAGCAGAACATATTTACAAAGATTACACCGTTAATGAACTTTCCCAAAAAAGCCAAATAATTGATAAATATATACTCACATTATCTTTAGCTTATATTGCCGAAGCTCGTTGTTATTTAGAACTAGAAGAACATGAAACAGCAATTCGTCGTTTTCAAGAAGGAACAAAAGTTATAAGCTTACTGGTTAATCAGTACATTGAGATCATGCTTACTTCTAATCCAGCAGTCTATCTACATCCAGAATTTCAAGGACAAATAGACTTAAAGAGATTAGCAAAAATTTATCAATGGATAAATTCGGATTTAGATGAAAATGCTGTATTTGAAAATCAACGTAAAAATCTATTTAAAATTGCCAAAGATCATACACAATGGATTGATTCATTACCACCAGCAATTTTAGATCGTATCGAAGTGCAAGGTGGATGGTTTGGTCCAAATCACGATGAATTAAAACAAGCAGCTTTTCAAAGACTTCCCCAAGTATTTGAAGTAATGGAATCAATTATTGAAACTAACAACAGATTTGAATCTTACCAAACAGAAATACAAGCAATATCTCAATTAGGAATTAGTTTTCATGAATGGTTGCAATTAAAACCATCTACAGAACCAAAACCAGAAGGTGCAGAATTAATGTTTATTATTCCTTCTCAACCTTTAGAATTACCTGGTTAAAACTGTTCCCCAAACCAACCAACTATTCAACTATATCTCCATAAAAATCTTCATCTAGTAACTGTTCTAAAGTAAAAGGTAAATCAAGAGGATATTCTGATTCATCTGGTTTTCTGACTCCCAATTTAGCATTTTTACTTTCTTTAATTGCCAGTTTTCTAGCATCAGCATAAGCGATAAAAATTACTTCATGCAGATAATTTTTAAAAGAAGGATTTTCTTGTAAATCTTTTTTAATTCTAAAGCGATGTTCAGTAACAGAACTGTACCAACTTCCTTTCATCATTTCAGGAGCATCAGATTGAACAGTTAATTTGAGTAAGTGAGCAATTAAAATTGTTAAATTACTCAAAAAAGACCGTTTTTCCGATTTACCCATATCATCCAGTTCTAATAGTAAATGTTCCCAATCAATATCATGAAAATGTTTTTCTTTGATTTGTGTAATAAGAGTTTCTCGCCACAGATTAAAATCTTGTTCATAGAGTTGATGGTTCATATATACCCCCAAATAAGTTAAGCTACCTGTTCTGCTAAAACTCGACCTTCCACACGCTCATATTCATCCTCAAGTAGCCAAAGTTTTGCTTCTTCATAGCTGGAACAAGCAAAAACTATTTTGTATTTTTCCGTAGGATCTAAAATACAATAATTATTTTTATCGTCACCAAGCAACATCAAAATATAGGGAGGTACAGAGGTAGGGTCAACCCATATTTCTGTAAACTGCCAGTTATTGGCTAGGTCGGGTGCGGGGAATGACATGATATTTATCTCCAGTGACTTTTATTTCACCATAATGCAGAGGAATTTGACTGCCATTAATATCTATTCTATAGCCAATTGCGCTGGCAAAATAGCGTCCATATCGTTGATGATTACGAATGATACCTGTGAACTCGCCATTTTCTATTATGGCTTGTGCTACCCTGAGCATTGTTGCTTCATCGTTAAAGACATGAGCAAACCCTTCTCGCTGCAATAATCTTTGCATTTGTCGTGTGTCTGGGAGATGCTTGGCAATATGTCTAGTGTCTAGAGTTAGTTGCTTCTCTATTCCACTCATTTAATTAGTTAAATAATCTAAATTAATTGAAAACCTCCTAAGTTTAACAAAATTTGAGCGAATGGAGATTTTTCACAGTTAGTAAATCCTACTGTCAAATAACTTTTTTAAAATTCCTTAAATCCTGGTTTATTATTAAGAATAACGTAAGGTTCAATGAATATTTTAGAATTACCTCCATATACTATATAGTTTTGTTCATAACTGTGATCAATTTCAAAACCGTAAGGAATAAAACAACTTATAATAATGTAAATTTTTTCATTTTTGAATATAACTAACTCAGATAAATTATCATAATTTTCTCTTTCATAATCTTCATAATTTCCAGACGCTATTAGAAAAATGGGACGCTGTGCTTTAATAGCTCTCTCTATAAAATGTATCTTACTTACACTTGTATTAATTGCTAATTCTTCTATAATTAGCGATTGTAGCAACTTATAAATTCTCTAAATACCCAACCCCAAAGTTTATATTTGCCATTGTGATAACCAGAGATTTTTGCCCAAGGTCGTCTTTTATTATCATAAGTTATTTCAAGAATGTAAACTTCCTTGCCATTTTTCAATTGATTTATAATTCGACCATTGGGGACATCTCTTAAATTCAAAGGAGTACCTGTAGGGTCAGTCACTTTACAAACTTCCTCAGCTTTCGCAGGTGAAATTACAGCATTAACACCACCGAATACAATTACAGAAACAACTAAATAAGACCACATTCTCATAAATTTTACTCCTTACTTTTAAAACCTATTGTATTCAATCAGTTAATCAATCCGCAACATTACTTGATGAATTAGTAAAAATTTCCTCAACAGCTTGACGAATAGCATCTTCCATATCTTCCAGTGTTGCAGGTTCAGCAGCATATTTCAAACAACCTGCTACATCTTCCAATTTAGTTACTGGAAAAGGCTTTTTAGTTTTTAATAAATCTGCCACAGTACCTTTTTTAGCTGTACCTGCTGACAAAGCGGCTAAAGTTTGCTCTGCATTCTTAGCGATTTCTAAACGACGTTTTTCAATCTTCCTTTTCTTAATTAATTCTACTAAAAAATCCTGATCTTCTTGAGAAAGATTTTCCACATATTCAATTACCTCTTGAAAAGATATAGTTTTATTCATAATCAACTCCTAACTACTGCACTTAAAAAACAACTTACCAAAATTATAACATTCATCTTCTCTTCCTCTGTGTCCTCTGTGCCTCTGCGGTTCGTTATTTCATAAAAAAAGGACGAACTCAAAAGCCCGTCCTGAATATTTCCGAAAAAACCTAAATCTTCGCTTCTTCTCTTACCAACTTATCCCAACCCAAATCCTTCAAATTATTATTCCTTCTTAAAGGACGAGTTACCAACTCCAAAACATCACGCGCATTACCAAAACCGTGAATTTGAGCAAAGGTAAACTCCACAGACCACTTAGTATTAATACCTCGTGCTTCCAGAGGATTAGCATGAGCCATACCAGTAATTACCAAATCTGGTTTTAACTCATAAATTCGTTGGACTTGATTGTAATTATCTGGCTTTTCGACAATAGTTGGTAAAGGTGAACCCATTTCCTGACAAGTCTTTTCTAACAAAGCTAATTCCGCAGCTTGATAGCGTTTATCCATGTAAGGAATCCCGATTTCTTGAACAGTCATACCACAACGAACTAAGAACCGGGCTAGGGAAATTTCTAATAAATTATCACCCATGAAAAATACAGATTTACCGCGAATTAATTGCACGTATTCTTCTAAATTTTCCCACATTTGCGCTTCTCTTGCATCTAAACCCTGGGGTGTAATTCCAAATACAGAGCAGATTTTTTCTACCCATGCCCGTGTTCCGTCAGGACCAATGGGGAATGGTGCGCCTATGAGTTTACACTTGCGGCGACGCATTAAAGTTGTCGCAGTCCGACTGAGGAAAGGATTGACACCAGCGACATAATACCCTTCTTCAATCACAGGTAATTCTGTAAATCTTTTTGCGGGGAGCCAACCAGAAACTTTGATACCTTGTTTTTTCAGTTCTAAGGTTAATTGGGTAACTACTGGGTCAGGTAAAGAGCCAAAAAGTACCAAGGGCGGATGATTTACGTACTCAGATTCATCTTGGGCTACATCTTCTTTTTTCTTACCGAAATTCATCAACTTCTGAATGGCGTTACGCTCGCCTTTTTCAGTTTCGGATGTGGGAGACTTTTCAGGACAACGATGAGCCATAGCGGCTAACACAGTGTCCTCTCCTTGGGTAAATGCGTAGTCGAGGCCGTTAGCACGAGCGACAACTATAGGAATACCAATTTCTGCTTCTAATTTAGGTGCTAAACCTTCCAAATCGGTTTTAATAATTTCCGTAGTGCAAGTACCAATCCAGACAATTACACTGGGATTGCGATCGCGTTTAATTTGCTGACATAATCGTTTTAATTCTTCATAATCATTCAATTGTGCGGAAATATCCCCTTCTTCTAATTCAGCCATAGCATAACGAGGTTCAGCAAAAATCATCACCCCCATGGCATTTTGCAGGAAGTAACCGCAGGTTTTCGTGCCAATAACTAAAAAGAAACTATCTTCAATTTTTTGATATAACCAAGCCACACAACTAATCGGACAAAAAGTGTGATAATTTCCAGTTTCACATTCAAAATTTAAAGCTTCTGGTTGTTGAGCAACGGTCATTTTAATATTCTCCTTTTCATTTTTTCAGATTGTCAAACAGATAATTGAGGATGAAAAATTAAGTCAAAAGGCAGAAGCCAAAATTTATTAAATTTATTAAATTTATTATATTTATTAAATAATAAACTTTGACTTTTGACTTTTATCACCCGCTTTCAATAATTAATTGTCAGGAAAAAGACGAGCCATTTCGGATTCATTAAATACCTCGGATGGCAATTCTTCTATTAACAAATTGTTATTTTCTTCACCCTGGTGCAAGGATTTTTTATCACCCCAGATGTCCGATACTACATCATCAAACCGATTTTTTGCTGATGTACTTAGTTCATCAAAGGAATTATCTACAGATAAATTCATCCCATTCAAAGCATTGCTATTAACTGAAGCGGGAGCAGTAACTTCCGGCTTATCGCTTGTATCTGTCAAATTAGAACCAGGAGGAAGGGAGACATGACCGGAATTATCCATGGTTTTTCCACTGGATATTGCTTCTGACTCCTGAGCAATTTCCGGTTCAGAGATATGTTCCATGACCACAGCCGGGTGACGGGAATATATCTCTTGTTCTAAACTGGGACTAAGACGATTACCAAGGACAATATCTGAGTCAAAATTCAAGCCCAGAACTTCAATCAAACTATCCACATCTGGATTGAGTTTAGCAAAGGGAAGCATTAGCTGGGCTAATTTCGGTTCTAAAGTATTGATCACCCCTAGAATGAGATAAGAAGACGGTCGTTGACCGCCATCAGGGGTGTAAACTGATTCAACAGTCATCAGCACAGTAATCCATTCACGATTTGCTTGAAAGAATTGCAACCACTTTTGCTTGAGTGAATCTGTAAAACTATCAAAAAAAGCCATACGCCCATTCTGAGAGGTAAAATGTTTTAGACAATCATCAAGTCTAGTTCCTCATCAGGATTTACGGCTTGTGTTTTGACAGGATTGAGATAAAAATCCGATAATAGGGAAAACAGTTCACGGTCAGGAGAGTCATTGGGAACAACACCTTCTGGTCGGGCGAGAATTTGATCAGCTATATTCAGGTAATAATCGCAAACGTAAGCAAGAGAAGGATCTGACTCGGCCATTTCAAACAGAGTTTTACCTTTAACACGGGAAACCCGAATATCTTCAATTAAAGGTAATACCTCTAAAACAGGCATGGGTACGGCTTCTATATATTTCTCAATTAAATCACGCTTAGAAGTCCGATTACCAATTAACCCGGCTAAACGCAATGGATGAGTGCGGGCTTTTTCCCGTACCGAGGCAGCAATCCGGTTAGCGGCAAATAAGGCATCAAAGCCATTATCTGTAACAATTAAACAGTAATCTGCATAATTTAAAGGTGCAGCAAAGCCACCACAAACAACGTCACCAAGTACGTCAAATAAAATTACATCGTACTCATCAAAAGCATTAAGTTCTTTTAATAATTTAACTGTTTCCCCAACTACATAGCCACCACAACCAGCACCGGCTGGGGGTCCACCTGCTTCAACGCAATCAACACCGCCATAGCCTTTATAAATTACATCCTCAGGCCAGACATCTTCGTAGTGATAATCTTTTTCTTGCAGGGTGTCAATAATGGTGGGAATCAAAAACCCTGTCAAGGTAAAGGTGCTGTCATGTTTAGGATCACAGCCAATTTGTAGCACTTTTTTACCGCGTTTAGCTAGGGCTACAGAAATATTACAACTGGTTGTAGATTTGCCGATTCCACCTTTTCCGTAAACTGCTAGTTTCACTTTTGTGCCTCTCTTATAGTTTTTTGACAAACTTTGAAATCAAACATTTACCCGCATCCATTCTGCTCCAGCAATGGGTGAGGTATGTAAGTGCCATTATTGTGCAAATTCTCCAGAATGCAAAGGGGGTTGTAATTTAAAAAATGTCGATATATGGCTTTTAATAATGAAAATTTAAGATTTTATGATAAAATTAGCTGCTAATTACCTAAAAAGCTCTAAAAATATCAAAAATAAGATTTTTATTTAGTATTTTTATAAAAATAGTTTCAAAAGACAAAAAAAATATCCTATGTAAAAATTGATTGATTCCATAGTGTTTGCTGATTGTGATCTCAATTGATCATATTCGACAAATTTCGGGTGTATGCTAGGAAAAACCTATGGTCAGCAATAAGTTGCCCATAAAAGGAGGATGTTAAAATCAGGGTAATTAGGGGATCTGAAAGCTGAAGAAAATTGAAAGTGAAGAGATATTGACAAGGGTGACTTCCTTCTGAGTCAGAATTAAACCTGGATTAGTAAATATTTATTAAATTAGGAAATATGGGAAATATCTGATATAAAACTTAACAACTGACTACTAACAACTGACCAATGACGAAAAGACAAAAATTTCCTTACTTAGTTGGTTCTAAATGGACTGCACAACAGAAAGTTGATGGTTGGAGACATTTTCAGGTCGTTAACCGCAAAAACCAGGGTAAGTGGGTATATGCGGAAATGGTGGCAGCCTGTGATCCTCAAGTCCGCTTTTGGTTAAATGCTAAATTATTACAAGATAACTCCCAATGGTACGCTGGGTGGCAAACTTTACAAGAAATTAACTCCATTGACAGCAATTAATTTCAGCAATTAAACTGCTTTTAACCTAAAAACCATAGATTTTCGGAATTGGGGGTTAATATACTGGTATAGTAAAAGTCACAGTTGATCCAAATCCTTCACCAAGACTATAAAAATGTACCTCACCACCCATGGCTTGTATTAGTCTTTGGGATATAACCAGTCCCAAACCTGTACCACCATATTGACGAGTCCGAGAACCATCAACCTGAGAGAATAATTGAAATAGTTTATCTTGGTTGTCTGGAGAAACCCCAATACCTGTGTCAGTAACAGTAACTTTGACTGTTGCGGGGTGTTTGTGTGGTATTAAATCTGCACTGACAGTGATACCACCTTGATGAGTAAATTTAATGGCATTACCCACCAAATTCAGCATTACCTGTAATAATCTTTGATAGTTACCTTGGACAAGGATTTTATCAGAGATTGTCAGTATTTCCATCTGGAAACTGAGATTTTTGATTTCAGCTTGAGGACGGGTAAGATGTTCAATATGCTGAAATAAATCCTTGAGGTTAACTGGTGAAAAGTCTAACTCTATTTTGCTTGTTTCGATGTTGGCGGCATCTAAAATGTTATTCAGGATGTTTAAAAGGTGTAAAGACAATTGATGGGCTTCTGTGATAAATTCATTTTGTTCTTCTGGGTGATCCGTCATTCCTGCCAAAATTAGCTGTAAAAAGCCAATTATGCCGTTAAGGGGGGTGCGAATTTCGTGGGAGATATTGGATAGAAATTCACTTTTTAAACGTTCGGCTGCTTCAGCTTTTTGCTGATATTTTTCTACTACTTTATATAAATTAGCATGAGCGATCGCTGTTCCTATTTGTTCTGCTACTTCTTTAGCTAATTCTAATTCTGCTTGTTGCAATTGGTAGCATTCATGAGCAAAACTGAGAACAAGTAAACTATTAGCTTGACTTTGATAATAAGTAGCAACAGCCATAACTTTGTACTGTTGAGACTGATGATCATCTGCAATTACCATGACCACAGGCTTTAAGGTAGCTAAGGCCTGAGCAAAAGCTGGTTCAGAAGATATGTCTATTTCCGAACCAAGTATAGAAGTTTCTTCCGGCTGAAGATATTCAGCAATTACCCGGACTTTTTTACTAGTAGGTTCACAAGGACAAATAATACAGTGTTTTAGCTTGAGTGTTTTTCCTAAACTATCAACTGTTTTTTGCCAAATAACATCTAAA
The DNA here is from genome assembly GCF_014696755.1 of Anabaena sp. FACHB-1391. NCBI lineage: Bacteria > Bacillati > Cyanobacteriota > Cyanophyceae > Nostocales > Nostocaceae > Anabaena > Anabaena sp. FACHB-1391. The sequence goes on from NZ_JACJQS010000046.1 coordinate 11,136, forward strand.
TCTAGGATTTGGCGGATATTTTTGCTGATTTTAGTTAATAACTTTTGGTGTCGCTGCGATCGCAAAAACGACTCAATTGATGTCAGTTTTTTCACTGACTGGTTGACTGGATGAGGGTTAATTTTTGATGGTAACAATCTACCCATCACCAAAACTGTAGTTATCGGTTGACCAAATTGGGGTAAAATGGGGGTAATTGTCAATTCCAACTCGAATAATTCAATATTGCATTTAAACCAACATTTCACCCTTTCTGGTACAGAACTGCTTAAAATCCGGTGTAAATGTTCTAGATAAACAACTTTATCTACCGGAGCAAAGCTATCATTCTCATTCAGGAAGTCAACTATTCTCTCAGTATCACAACCTAAATATGCGCTGTGATCCCAATGAAAATGTAGATAACGACCAGAACTATCTTGTGTGTACACCAACTCCGCTCCCAGAGTTGGGAATAAACCATCTGTACTCAGAGGTGTAAATTCCAGATTTGGCGGAATTAAGTTCAGAAATTGGGTATTGGCAATAATAGTCATTAACCGAGTTGGATAGACAAGGGGCTACAAACTGCTTTCCATTGTGCTGATACTACAGCTACTTGTATTTTCCCATAAACTTTGACATTTTCTACGTTTTTGAATGGTGGATTTTTGAGTTTTCTGACATTCAATGCGTTAAATTTGACCCAGTAGTTCTAATCATTCCATTCACCGCGAGGGGGAATAGGTGTGCGGACGGGGGTACGTGTTAACTCATCATCTCTGTTAAAATCTCCTCGTAGCCATTGACGGATAGCTACCTCAATCACTTTACTGGGATCATTGGTGAGATGTTGAATTTGTTCTATTAATTCAGAATCTAAATGGAGCGCGATTTCTTTTTTGTCAGCGCGTCCGGTATCTGTATTTCTAGGCTGTTCTTGCATATTCATGGGCTTAAATACTGTGAATTTTTTTTCTCGAAACCGTGATCAATCAGTTATGATATTTATAATCTGTGCCTATTTAATTGTAGGCTGCCAAGTCAGCATCACTAGGAGCTATAAATAGATTTAACATAATAACGTAAGTTGCTAGTTAGGCGCGGTGTCAGAATTAAGATGTCGAAAATTAAGGATTAAACAGCCTGAAAACAGGGATTTTATCACCAATTACCCATTACCTATTACCAGTCTCAACTAGATAACTAGCAACTTGAGTTAAAATACATGAAGTAAATAGTTTCACTTTGGTTTGCTTGAGGGCAAAAATGGTATATGACTGACGTTCCCGCAGATCGCATTCGCAATTTTTGTATTATTGCTCACATTGACCACGGGAAATCAACTCTCGCTGATCGTTTACTACAGGCCACTGGTACTGTAGAAGATAGACAGATGAAGGAGCAGTTTCTGGATAACATGGATTTGGAACGGGAGCGCGGCATTACAATTAAGCTGCAAGCGGCCCGGATGAATTATACTGCTAAGGATGGTCAGCAGTATGTTCTCAATTTAATTGATACCCCTGGTCACGTGGACTTTTCCTATGAAGTGTCCCGTTCTCTTGTTGCTTGTGAAGGGGCATTACTGGTTGTGGATGCGTCCCAAGGTGTAGAAGCACAAACCTTAGCCAATGTCTATTTAGCCCTAGAGAGTAATCTAGAAATTATCCCGGTTTTAAATAAAATTGATTTACCAGGGGCTGAACCAGAGCGAGTAATTGGGGAAATTGAAGAAATTATTGGTTTAGACTGTAGTGGGGCAATTTTAGCTTCTGCTAAGGAGGGAATTGGTATTCCTGAGATATTAGAAGCTATTGTCGAACGAGTTCCCCCACCAGCTAATACTATCAATGAAAGTCTCCGAGCCTTGATTTTTGATAGTTACTACGATAGCTACAGGGGTGTAATTGTTTACTTCCGGGTTATGGATGGAACTGTGAAAAAAGGCGATCGCATTTACTTAATGGCATCAGGTAAAGAATATGTCATTGATGAGTTAGGTATTCTGGCACCGACTCAAAAGCAAGTAGAAGAGCTTCACGCTGGAGAAGTGGGGTATTTAGGCGCGGCTATTAAAGCAGTAGCTGATGCTAGAGTAGGAGATACTATTACTCTATGTAAGAACAAAGCGGCAGAGGCTCTACCCGGTTATGCAGAAGCTAACCCGATGGTATTTTGTGGTATGTTTCCCATAGACGCAGATCAGTTTGAAGACCTACGGGAAGCTTTAGAAAAACTAGAACTCAATGATGCTGCGTTACAGTATGAACCAGAAACCTCTAGCGCCATGGGTTTTGGTTTCCGGTGCGGGTTTTTGGGATTACTACACATGGAAATTGTCCAGGAACGCCTAGAACGGGAGTATAATCTAGATTTAATCATTACCGCGCCTTCAGTGGTGTACAAAGTCGTCACCAATAAAGGTGAGGAATTATACATTGATAATCCTAGTCGTTTACCCAGCCCCAATGAACGGGAGAGAATTGAAGAACCCTACGTCCAGGTAGAAATGATTACTCCAGAAATCTACGTCGGTTCTTTAATGGAGTTGTCACAGAACCGTCGGGGAATCTTCAAAGATATGAAATATCTTACCCAAGGACGGACTACACTTACCTATGAATTGCCCTTAGCGGAAGTTGTCACCGACTTTTTTGATCAAATGAAATCCCGTTCTCGCGGTTACGCCAGTATGGAATATCATTTGATTGGTTATCGGGAAAATCCCCTGGTAAAATTGGATATTATGATTAACGGTGATCCAGTAGATTCTTTAGCCATGATTGTCCACCGAGATAAAGCTTATAATGTCGGGAGAGCAATGGCGGAAAAATTGAAAGAACTCATTCCCCGTCATCAATTCAAGGTCCCCATTCAAGCATCCATTGGTGCTAAAGTCATTGCTAGTGAACATATCCCGGCTATGCGAAAAGATGTCCTCGCTAAATGCTATGGTGGCGACATCAGCCGGAAAAAGAAACTGTTACAAAAGCAAGCCAAAGGTAAAAAACGGATGAAGGCTGTCGGTACAGTTGATGTACCCCAGGAGGCTTTTATGGCTGTTTTAAAGCTGGATAAAACCTAAATTCCAGATTTTTATTTTTGGACTATTTATGCCATCTCGCTTGTAAGAGTGAATACAGGCGAGTTGCTCCTGAAAAGGGTTAAGCGACAACCGACACAAAAAAGTAGTAGGGTGGGTTAGCGCAGCGTGACCCGCCATTATCCCCTAAATTATGGATAGTCCGGGGAAAAGCAAAAGTTTTTTAAATCCTTGACAAAAGATAAAAAATCTGTTAGAAGTGATAATTTGTGGAAACTTTACCCTTTAATATAATCTCTTGGCTAACGTCATTGTCATAGGTGCCCAGTGGGGCGATGAAGGAAAAGGTAAAATAACTGACTTACTCAGCCGCTCCGCAGATGTGGTGGTACGTTACCAAGGAGGAGTTAACGCTGGGCATACAATCGTAGTCCAAGGTCAGACGTTTAAGCTGCACTTAATCCCCTCTGGTATTTTATATCCAAAAACCGAATGTATTATTGGCTGTGGAACAGTCATAGACCCACAGGTTTTAATCAAAGAACTGGATCAACTAGAACAATTAAATATTTCCACGGCTAACTTGTTGATCTCACAAACGGCTCATGTCACCATGCCTTATCATCGGATGATTGACAAGGCTTCGGAGGAAGTGCGGGGGAATCATAAAATCGGGACAACTGGTAGAGGTATTGGACCGACCTACGCTGATAAATCGGAACGGACAGGCATCAGGATGTTAGACTTGATGGATGCCGATGGACTGCGTGAGCAATTGGAGTGGACGATCAACTATAAAAATACCATTTTGGAAAAGCTGTATAATCTGCCGCCCCTTGATCCGCAAGCGGTAATTGAGGAGTATTTAGGTTATGCTGAACGGTTGCGTCCTTTTGTGGTTGATACTTCGTTACAAATCTATGATGCGGTTTTAAGACGACGAAATATTTTGTTTGAGGGCGCACAGGGGACTTTACTTGACTTGGATCACGGGACTTATCCCTATGTTACATCCTCTAATCCAGTGGCTGGCGGGGCTTGCGTTGGCAGTGGGTTAGGACCGACAATGATAGATCGGGTGATTGGTGTATCCAAAGCCTACACTACAAGGGTAGGAGAAGGCCCATTCCCTACGGAACTAAATGGCGAAATTGGCGACTTATTAGGCGATCGCGGTGCGGAATTTGGCACAACTACGGGGCGCAAACGTCGTTGTGGTTGGTTTGATGCGGTAATTGGACGCTATGCGGTTCGCATTAACGGCATGGATTGTATTGCTATTACTAAACTTGATGTTCTCGATGAATTAGAGGAAATTAATGTTTGTGTAGCTTATGAAATTGATGGTGAACGTTGCGAACACTTCCCCACTAGCGCCCGGATGTTCACCCGTTGTCGTCCTATTTATAAAACCTTACCAGGATGGCAAGTGTCAACAAGTCACTGTCGTACCCTCGAAGAGTTACCACCGCAAGCACTAGACTATCTAAGATTCTTAGCAGAATTGATGGATGTCCCCATTGCGATCGTTTCTTTGGGAGCAAGTCGTGATCAGACTATCATTGTAGAAGACCCTATTCACGGTCCAAAACGCGCTCTGTTGCATCCAAATGGTACTCCCGTTTAGTCAGTGGTCAGTGGTCAGTGGTCAGTAGTAAAATAACTGATAATTGACTACTAACATCTAACAACTAACATCTAACATCTAACATCTAAAAATAGTATGGCTATTACACTCGAATCTAAAACCCGTCCAGAAGGTAGCAAACCCAGAGCTTTGCGCCGTTCTGGCTTAATTCCCGCTAATTTGTACGGTCACAACGGAACTGAATCAATTTCTTTAGTTCTTGACGCTAAAGTTGTAGAACGTTTACTCAAGCAAGCTGCTCCTAATCAAACCGAAGTGGAATTAAGCATTCCTGAATTAGAATGGACTGGTACAACTGTAATTCGTGAAGTTCAGATTCACCCAGCTAAAGGTACACCTTACCATTTAAGTTTTTTCGCTGGCACTAAAGGCTAGAATTTAGGTAATAATAACTAAGAAGACCAGGGTTAAACCTGGTTTTTTTGTGAAAAAGACTATCAAAATCCCTCTGACTACTGACCACTGACAACAAACCAATGACAGAAACAAATCTTCCCGCTTTAATTGAACAAATGTTACAACCTGGATTTTATCCTCATGGTGTAACCGAACCAATTCAACTAATTCAAACCCATATTTCTTATGTCCTCTTAACTGGAGATTATGCTTATAAGCTGAAAAAACCAGCTAATTTCGGTTTTTTAGACTTTTCCACTTTAGAAAAAAGAAAACATTTTTGTGAGGAGGAGTTGCGCTTAAATCAACGCGGTGCTGGTGAATTATATTTAGAAGTGATACCTTTAACTTGCGTGGGTGAAGAATACCATTTAGGTGGTACAGGAGAAGCTGTAGAATATGCTATTAAGATGCGTCAATTTCCCCAAGAATCCCTATTTAGTGAACTTTTCGCTGCTGGGAACTTACAGGAAAGCAACTTAGAAGAATTAGGACGGGTTGTGGCTCAATACCATGCTCAAGCACACACTAATGACTACATTCGCAGTTTTGGGGAAGTCTCACAAGTGCGTTTGGCTATTGATGAAAATTATCAGCAAGCTGAAAAATATATTGGTGGACCTCAGACACAAGCGCAGTTTGAGGAAACAAAACAATATACGGATAATTTCTTTGTCCAAAATCCAGAATTATTTAAAAGCCGAATTGACAATAATTATATTTGCGAAGGTCACGGGGATTTACATCTGCGAAATATTGCTCTCTGGCATGATAAAATCATGTTGTTTGACTGTATAGAATTTAACGAGCCTTTTCGCTTCGTTGATGTTATGTATGATGTAGCTTTTACCGTCATGGATATTGAGGCCAGAGGACGTAAGGATTTAGGAAATGCCTTTTTAAATGCTTATGTAGAGCAAACTGGAGACTGGGAAGGTTTACAGGTCTTACCTTTATATTTAAGCCGTCAGGCTTATGTGCGGGCTAAGGTAAATTCATTTTTGTTAGATGATCCTAGTGTACCTGATACAGTGAAGGAAGAAGCGGCAAAAACTGCATCTGCATATTATCATCAAGCTTGGGAATATACTAAACCGCAACGGGGAAAACTGATTTTGATGTCCGGGTTGTCCGGTGCTGGAAAAAGTACCACAGCTAAGTATTTAGCCCGAAAACTCAATGCAGTTCATCTCCGTTCTGATGCTGTGCGTAAGCATTTGGCGGGAATTTCTTTGTTAGAAAGAGGTGGGGATGAAATTTATACACCAGAAATGACACAAAAAACCTATAGCCGATTGTTAGCACTGGGAATTATACTAGCTAATCAAGGCTGGTCTGTAATTTTAGATGCTAAATATGATCGTCAGGATTTACGGGAAGAAGCTATTTTTCAAGCTACAGAGCATCAACTACCTCTATATATCATCAATTGCACCGCACCAGTAGAAGTTCTAACACAAAGGCTGCTGAACCGCACTGGTGATATTGCTGATGCTACTGCTGATTTATTAACATCCCAAATTAACCAATCTCAACCATTTACAGATCAAGAACAATCTTATCTAACGGTTGTAGATACAACTCTACCATTAGAAGCGCAATTATCAGGATTGATTTAATTTTTGTCTAGATTAAAAGGGCGGTTTTTAACCGCGTCTACACAAGTAAAACCCACTTATCCCATTCTTTGTACCCATACAGGGTATGGGTACGATATACATGAGATAACGAGATATAATTATTCTTTCTCCTGACTCCTGACTCTTAATTTTATGGCACCAAAAAATAATTTTCTCGGCGATATTTTCTCATCTTCACCTAACTTCCTGTCTCAATTACTATTCGGGTTGTTTTTATTCATTGTCTCCAGAATTGCCGGTGCTTCAGTACCTCTGTGCTTATTTATAGGTATCATGGGTGGTGTCACCTTGGGGTGGATTACTTTTGCAAATGAGAATAACCCCCAGGCTACTACTGTAGCCTCTAATGATGGTATTGATGCTGGTTTGAAATATTGGTTAGTTTTCATGCTGGGTTGTCTTTTCTTGGGTTATTCAGCACCCATGAGTATTTTGTTCGGCGGTATTGCTGGTGTTGGTGGTGGCTGGATAATTGCTTGGTGGCGCAGTCAGGAAGCGTTACAAACTCAATTATCTGAGGAAATTGTGGAAGAAGACACAGAACAGCCTAGTGATAGAGCCGCTAAAAGACGCAAGAAAAAACCTATTCGGCGTTTCCGTCGGGAGTCTGCAACTTTCAATTTTCGGTTTTGGGAAAAGTAATTAACGGTTATATATTGATTCGGAAAAAATCTGTTCTCAATTCTTTTGGTTTGTCATGGATGCGTAAATAACTCTTTTCCTGATATATTGAGGGGATATTTGTAATGCTATACCAGCATAGCAAATTTTGTTTTCCTGTTCGGGGAACAATTTTAGCCATTCAGGTTATGAGTATATATAATAGAAGGGTTGTCTTAAAATAAAACTCTAGGAGATATTTATTATGTCCCGTCGTTGTGAACTAACTGGTAAAAAAGCCAATAATGCTTGTTCCGTCTCTCACTCTAACCGTCATACAAACCGCTTACAGCACGTTAATCTCCAAAGTAAGCGGATTTGGTGGGCAGGTGGTAACCGTTGGGTAAAATTGAAACTCTCTACTAAAGCTATTAAAACCTTAGAAACTAAAGGTTTGGAAGCAATGGCTAAAGAAGCTGGTATCAACCTTAACCATTACTAAATAGTAGGTAATAGGTAATAGGTAATAGGTAATAGGTAATAGGTAATGGAGATTTATTTCTTGCCGTTATATAAAACCTACTCAAATCTACTTTGAGCTTCTTTTACTTCGTGCTTCCCCCTGTGTCTGCACTTACCCAGTTCACAGGCTAACACTGCCTAACTGACAGTTTTTGACAAATTAATAGCTGCATTCCAATGCCTTTGGGATTTAAACTCACAGCTATCACATTTAAACACTCTTTCACTCAATGAGAGAGTTTCTTTTTTGCCCTACTTGTGATCAAGATAAAGATCAAGATAAAATTGTCATATTTTGATTCAAACCAATTACTATTAAAAACATGAACCGTAGTGAAACATTTAAGAGTAGATACCATGAGTCGCGGATCCAATACATGGCAACTGGAGAATCTCCGACTTGTTCAGTCATTTATTCTCAAGCACCTTACTGGAAAAAGTATAAGCTTATTTTTCCGTTTATAGTTGATAACTGGCAGCATTTTTATTACATTGACTTTCCTCCAATATTTGAAAATATAGAAGAAACTCACCCATCCATTTTAATCGGGATAGCAATGGCAGAAATTTATCGCCTTTGTGAAATATGCACCCCTGAGACAGTCAAAGTAACTTGGTATAGCTGTCTTCAATGGGAATCAGATTGGTGGAATGAAGATATTTACTGGTATCTTCAGCAAAAGTTTTACCTGGAAAAATGGGATTGGGATAAAATGCCTCGAATAGAATTTTGTTTAAATTCTATAGAAAATTCTTGGTTTCCATCCGTCAAAGATACTTATCTTCTTGCCGTTAGTGGGGGTAAAGAAAGTACATTTGCATTTGAGTGGATGCAGCAATGTAATCTTCCTATGGAAGCATTTACTTTACACAATGCAGGAGGAATATTAGGCAACAACTGGCTACAAAAGTTTCCAGTATTTGATTACATTAAAACTCAAAGTCACCTGTGGGAAATAGAAGCTCATCCACAGGAAGATCCAGCTACACATTTTGGTTATAAAGGCGTTCGTAACGATCCTACTATTACTAATGCTCTTTTCATTATGATGATCATTGCAGTACAGCAGGGACATCGCTTTCTGGTCTTAGCAAATGATAAAAGTTCTAATGAATCTAATACTACATATCAGGGGCGAGAAGTCAATCATCAAAGTGCCAAGGGAACAGCTTATATAGAACGTTTTAATAATTTTTTAGAGCAAAAAGGTTTGCCATTTAGGTATGTTAGTATCTGCGAAGAAAGTTACTCAATCGCTACAGTTAATCAACTATCTTTATGGAAAAAAACCATCCTGAATAGCCTTACCTCATGTAACGAGGCACAGTGGAATTCAGGAGACGTTCGATGGTGTTGTAACTGTCCAAAATGCGCTTTTTCTTATGCTTTAATCGAAGCCGTCACAGATTATTCTTTTGCCAAGCAGGTAGTGGGAGAGGACTTATTCAGTTTTACAAAACTAGAAGAAGTTTGGAGACGTTTATTCGACCCAAGTGCTGAGAAACCATTTGAGTGTGTTGGTGAAAAACGTGAAACTTTAATGGCTTTAGCTAAATGCAAAAAACAACGTCTCAAAAATGGCGAACATTTAGGTGTTCTTGCTCAGATACCCAATATTGAATTTGATGAATCTCTACTAAAAATCTCTGCCCCTCAAAACATTCCTAAAGAACACCAAGATAAACTAAATTCAGTTTTGACAAATCAATAATTAGGAGTTGCTGAATAAACCTAAAACCGTTATCTGAAAACAGTTAAAGATAAATAAGAAGTGAAAAAGATACAAGGAATAAAACCTGTAAGGATGAAAAACCATGCACTTACTGAACACTCAAAATCAATTTTTCTACAATCAAACTATTCAAAATACTGTACCCGTGGCGTAGCACCTCTCTATGACTTACGTCACGCTACGCTATCATAACTTTATGGCTAGGCCACGCAGGCTATCAGCAAGCCCTAATTATACCTTGATCAAAAACGCGATTATTAGTATCAATCCCACTGATTTCTATTCTCTCTGGGTAGACATTATAAGCAGCAAAACTCAAATTACTTGTGCAATATTCTGTTAATTGAGAAGGACTTACAGGACGATTACCGGCACCAGCACCACAGATTAAATAGGTAGTTCCATTAATAGCGTGAGTCCGTTCATAGTTATGTTCATGGCCATTAATATAAAGTTGAACATTGTACTTTTTAAATAGAGGAGTAAAAGTGTTAATAAAATTTATATTACTACCATAATGACCAGATGAATAAATGGGATGATGACCAAATACGATTTTCCAAGGTGCTTGACTGATACTTAATTGCTTTTCTAACCAAATTAATTGATTTTGCCAATCTGCATTATTATTAGTATCTAAAGCAAAAAACTGGACTTGATTTTGAGTAAATGTGTAATAACGTCCCTGCATATTAAAACCAGGATATTTCACTTGAGGAACACCATTATCAGTGCGAATATCATGATTACCTAAACAAGCATGAAACTTGACACTTTTTTGCAATAAAGGTTGATAAGGACGTTCAAAAACCTGATTAATTTTCTCAATTTCGCCATTATTATAAATATTATCACCAGCTAAAATTACTAAGTTATAAGGATTTTGCTGATGATAATAATTCATAGCAGTTGCGACAGCATACTGACCTTTGGCACCAGTTCCCGTATCAGCAACGGATACAAAACGCAATAATAAATCTTTTTTTAAATTTTTTTTAATGGGGTTAGCGGCTGTTGCTGATTCTATGAGAGAATTTGATGATAACTTCCCATCTAAAAATCCAGATGTGATGACACTAATTCCACTTAAAAACAAAAATTGACGGCGTTTAATATTCATATTATCTATTCCCTTTTGTGTATGTTTTTGATTCACTAATTTGGGTAAAAGTTCCATGTCAGGAGAAAACGCACCAAAATCAAGAAATGAACCCGTAACCACGCTGTACAAAAAAAATCAACCAATTTGGAAGACGGTAATTATCCAAGTTTTGCGGGGAACAATTGGTGTTTTAGAAACCACTATGGTCAAATTGGAGACAGAAACACCCAAGGATACTAGTGGGAAGAAAATTAATTTTTTATCTCGTTGGGATGGATTTTTAAGGACATTTCGCTTATTCTTACCATCAAGTATATCTAATAATGTGTCAGATTTGGTTCTGACAGGAATTTTTGCGGTAATTTTTCTGGTGACAATAGGAATTACTACATTTTTGTTTATACCTAAATCATCTACTCAAGTCGCAATTGTTACTCCAGTTGAGGAAGTTACTAAACCAACTCCAGTTATAGAACCCAAACCCAAACCAACTCCAGTTATAGAACCCAAACCCAAACCAACTCCAATTATAGAACCCAAACCCAAACCAACTCCAATTATAGAACCCAAACCCAAACCAACTCCAATTAGGGAATTAACACCAGAAGAAAGTTTACTAGTAGCAATTGAAAACCAGTTTTCAGAAATTAGCGTTTCTGTAAAGAATACCAAAGATAAAAATATTGTTTCTCAACTGATAAAACCTATAGTTGGTAATTTCCGTACCAGCGATTTAACTCTAAAAATTAGTGATGTTTGGTACAGTTTAGAAAACTCTCAACAGGATAAACTAGCTGCGGACATATTACAACGTTCCCAAGAGATTAATTTCACACATTTAAAAATTGTTGATTCTCAAGAGAAAATAATTGCCCGTAGTCCAGTTGTTGGTAATGAAATGATAATTTTTCAACGATGAAATTCGAGAGTAGGCATTGACAAAAAACATCATTTATGTAGTCTAGACAATGGCATTCTTGCCAAGGTTAGCAAAAATATGCTCATCTGGGTTTGACTCCCCAGTTTATTATTTCACTGAGCATTTCTACCAAACTCTCCAAAACACCTACTTAAATTCCAATTTCTTTACTGGCATCTCCTATAGAAATAGTCTTATGAGAGTTTTCCATGATTTGTTATAATCAGAAATACTCTCAATATATAGACAGAATCAGCGGAAAGTCCTGTAGATTAAAAATTATCTGGAGACATATCAGACATACCACCTTCACTATCACGCTTAGAACCGAGTAACTCTAGTTGTTCTACATGAATAACTGGACTAGAACGATTGACTCCGGTTTGGCGATCGCTCCAGGAATCAAATTTCAAAGAACCTTTAACCCCAATCAAGCTACCTTTACGGACATAATTACCGGCAACTTCCGCAGTTTTTCCCCAGAGTTCTAGATTAAACCAGTCTGGCTTATCGTTGTTACGGGATCTTCTATTTACTGCTAAAGTCAATCTACATTTAACTGTACCCGACTCAAAATACTTCATATCTGGGTCGCCACCTACACGACCAACAAGGGTAACAACATTAATGCTCATAGCTTTTCCTTTTGGTACATTTGTATTGTATGATTCATATTATATATAATAACTAAACCTCGTCCGAGTTGAGAACTGGAGTTTTTCAAGCCTGGAACAGGGAAAAGGGAAGAGTAGAGGCTTTGGGAATCAATAGCGATTATACCGTTTCCTAGTCTAATTAAGTACAAAATCATCGGTGTTGATCTGCATTTAATTATAAATTTTTGTACCTTGCTTTAATGGGAATTGCTATCAGAAAAAACTGTGGGTTTCAAACTAGATGGGGTTTAATTGTAAAATTATTAAAAGTCTGTTACAATCTTCACAATTAAGTCTATCAAAAAAATCAAAAAATAATTGGCATTAAAAAAGTTATCCGGTTGTACCGAGTGATATTCAAAAAATACCACACAAAAGTCTTGGAACTAAAATCAAGATTGACAAAAGCTAGATAAAAAAATAGTCTAGTTTACTGGAATCAGGCAAATAAACATCATCTAATCCGTCATTATTAACTCTTATCTTGATAGTCACAATTAGCATAAATAGGGGGAACACAGACGCGTGGGTCTTTTCAGGAATTTTCGTCCATCATGGGATATGGGTATCGACCTCGGTACAGCCAATACCCTAGTTTATGTATCAGGTAAAGGAATTGTCCTGCAAGAACCTTCCGTAGTTGCCATTGATCAAAATCTCAAAGTGGCGCTGGCAGTGGGAGAAGAAGCAAAAAAAATGCTCGGTCGGACACCAGGTAATGTAGTAGCTCTGCGTCCCCTGCGTGACGGTGTGATCGCTGACTTCGATACGGCGGAGTTGATGCTAAAAAGCTTTATTCAGCGGGTAAATGAAGGTAGATCCCTGATGTTACCCCGCATTGTGATTGGTATTCCTAGTGGTGTCACAGGAGTAGAAAGACGAGCCGTAATGGATGCAGCTACTCAAGCTGGTGCCAGAGAAGTATATTTGATTGATGAGCCAGTTGCAGCGGCCATTGGTGCTGGACTACCAGTTGCCGAACCCACTGGTAATATGATTATTGATATCGGAGGTGGAACAACAGAAGTAGCGGTATTAAGTCTGCAAGGGACAGTAATTAGCGAGTCAGTACGCATTGCTGGAGATGAACTGACGGAAGCAATTATTCATTATATGAAGAAAATTCATAATCTGGTAATTGGTGAACGTACTGCTGAGGACATTAAAATTAGGATTGGTTCGGCCTATCCCACCGAAGATGATAATGATAAAATAATGGAAGTCCGTGGACTGCATTTGCTTTCTGGCTTACCAAGGACTGTCACCATCAAAGGTCCTGAAATTCGGGAAAGTATGGTAGAGCCACTGGCAGTAATTATAGAAGCAGTGAGACGCACACTAGAACGCACACCGCCAGAACTGGCAGCAGACATTATTGATCGCGGGATCATGTTAGCGGGCGGTGGCGCATTACTCAAAGGACTGGATACTTTAATTAGTCATGAGACAGGTATTGTTACCCATATAGCAGCAGATCCTCTATGCTGTGTAGTTTTGGGAACAGGTCGTGTATTAGAAAACTTCAAGCAGTTGGAGAGAGTATTCAGCGGACGTTCTCGCAATATGTAACAAAAATCAGTTAGTTAAGGATACTGGATTCTGTATTTATGAACAACTAACTATAGAATCCTTCTTTTTTTGATAAATTTTTGATAGAAAGTATCCAGGAGTATGGACAACATCATGTAGCACTATCACAAGCACCACAGGGGAAAAACTTTACTAACGGAATTTTGGCATAGGAACACTCAAACTGGAGTTAGTCATGTTCCTGCAACTTTTGAATCATTTACTTTTACATAATTTATAGAAATATATACGGGTATTTTATGTTAACTGCAAGACGCTGGTGGGAATACAAAGGATTACAAATAGGGTTATTAGCGCTAGTTTTAGGTGGTGCGTGGACAATCAGAGAAACAAAAGGTGCTTTATTGCGTGAAATTTATCAAGGAATAACTAGCCCTTTACAGATGTTACAGTCGGGAACAATTCCTGAGCAAAGTATCCAAGATGCGAGATTTTTAGAATTACGAACCCGCATAGTTGATCTGGAAAGCCAAAATCAAAAATTAAAAAATTTACTGGGTTATACAGAGAAAGAATCCGGGGAGCAAAAGCCAATTATAGCACGGGTGGTGGGACGTAGTGCTGATAACTGGTGGCAACAAGTGATTTTAAATCGGGGGACAACATCGGGTATTCAAGAAGGTTCTATTGTTAAAGCTGATGGTGGATTAGTAGGCTTGGTAGAAAGTGTAACTAATAATACTAGTCTGGTATTGTTAGTTAGTGATTTGAAAAGTCAAGTGGGAGTGACTATCAGCCGGACTTCAGCTAAAGGGATTTTACAGGGTGATTCTTCGGCAGAAGGGGTCTTAGAGTTTTACGAAAAAGTCCCTAATGCTAGAGTAGGTGATTTAGTGTCCACATCTACTTATAGTCAGAAATTCCCGGCTGGTTTAGCCATAGGTAGAATTAAATCTCTAGATTTAAAGAAACTCCCGGCTTCAGTAGCAAGGGTAGAGTTATTTCCGCCAATTCAGTATTTGGACTGGGTAACTGTTTACCCTAAACCAGAGAAACAGGATTTGGAAACCCCAACCGTAACTAAATAATGTGGAATAATTGTTTTCCGTGTCTACATTAGGTAGATCATGCTTCTAACTAAAGAAACCGTTAAATTACTGTAAAGCCTTAGCAAAGGTATCATGGCAGAATTTAATAAGCTCTTACCCATTTAAATTTAATAATCTTAACCTGGCTAGATGTTGTGGCGCGGGCATCTTGCCCGCTATAATCATACAAATTAAATGCAGTACAGCTTAGTAATTTTCTGAGAATTAGTGTAAGTTTTTGTAACAAACAGTTGACTCACCGTTGCAGAAGTTGTATATTCAGTACATGGACTTAGGCATAGAAAACAGAGAATAAAAGACGGGTGGGGAGTCTTTGGGCTTTTATTCTCACGAGGAAAAGAAATCTGGCTAGATTAAGTCAAACTTACAGTGTCAAACTCATAAGATTAACCATGAATAAGTTTATCTTGGCTTTACTAACTGTTAGCGCTATTGCCACTGCTGCTGTTCCTGCTAATGCTGGTGATATTGGTAACGTCCAAACATCCGATCAAAATTCTGTGATTACAGGTAGTGGTAACTACACTAATCAAAGAGTCAACCAAAGGGGACAAGTAAACCAAAGAGTTAACAGACGTAACTCTGGAGACTCTGCAAATATCCAAGATGCTCGTCAAAGTTCTGATGTTCTTGGTGAAGGTAACGTAACTGAACAGAAGTCAAATCAAGAGTACAGAGAAACCCGCACTCAAGGTGAACGGAGATGGAACCGTTATTAAGTCGGTAATTGCTGCTTATTGGTAGATTGAATGTAGGGGTAATACAATTAATTATTGGCTTTATCTCTACTTTTTCTCTGTAAATTTAGTTTAGGTACATCAATCGTGCAATTTCGCCAACTTAAACTTTTACTAATTACATTGGGTTTGATTTTCCCTATGGTAGCTCAAGCAGGTGAAATGAATCTGCAAGTAGGAAAAATCAAAATTAACAGAGACTATCGAGGAAATACTACGGTAAATACAGGGGAAATGCAATTAGATTCTGAACCGGATATATACCGTAGCCAGAGAAATTATGAACCCGATATATACCGTAGCCGGAGAAATCTGGATTCTGCAATTAGAAGTAGAAATATCAACACATTGAAACGGAATTGTACTGAGTCTAACAATGAAGTTGTGAGCCACCAAACTACAAAAATTAGAGGTTCTAACCAGCAAAGAACTCAAACAAGTACTGTATCCGTTTCTTGTAATTAATTGTCTTGTAGTTAATTGTGCTTAGGAGAGTATAAATGCAGTATAATATTTTATCTCTAAGTGGTATATCGGCTTTATTAGCTGTGACATTGACACCAGTGTTTACAGAATCTGCCTTTGCTCAATGTGTAAATTCTCATGTTGGTGTGCAAGTAAATATTTCTGAACGTCCAGCAAGACAAGGTTCTAATATCGAAATGGGAAGTACAGGACCTTGTACGGGAAATGTCAATTCTTCTAGTGCAACACAAGTGAATATTGGCGGTCGAGGACAAGCTGAACAACAACAAAATGTAAATCAGCAAATGCGAGGTGGTAAAAGTAATCCTACAGGCGTTAATGGACCAACTATTAACAATGCTGTGGTTGTACCTATAAATGTCAAAACACCTAAGAATTTTAATCGCTAGAAATTAGGGACTTTTCGTTTTCTATGATTTTTATCGAAGGGTTTAGTATTGCTAAACTCTTCCTAAAAAATTCAATATTTAAAAAATAAATATTTGAATTACCAAACAATAGGACAAAGGAAAAATGAATATTAAGCAAATAGTTAACATGACATTTTGTGCTGCTATTTTAACTCTAAGTATGCCTGTTTTTATGCCTAATTTAGTTTTTGCTAATTCTCATTATCTCAAGGATAGCAAACAAGAAACGACTATTAATTTAAATGAGGATGATCTGAAGGAAAACCTGCTTTTAAAAATTAATACTGCAAATAATTTCTCTGGAAATATTAAACTAAATGGCAAGAATATTAAAAAAATAGAAGGTAATAATACAGAAATTTCTCTTTTGAAGCTTTTAAAAAAAGGTAAAAATATTATAGAAATTAATGCTGTTGACAAGTCTATTGGATCTACTTTGCGAGTAGAATTGATAGGAGCAAATACACAGATTTCTCAAGAAAGTGCAGGTGGTGGTGATATCCAGCATATTTTAGTTATTTATGTACCTTAAAACAACAAATTTTTGGATAATGAAAATAAAGAATTGATCATGATTCTCAATTAGAATAATCCATGGTTACATAGTTAGAATTTTTCAAGGGTAAAAAACAAATTATGTTCACAAAAAAAATCTTTTTATTTACTACTAGCATTAGTTATCTGCTCATATCAGAATTACTGGTAAATGAACCTGCTTTCTCTCAGTCTGCTCCCCAAAGCAATAATAGCAGTTCTCAAGTCACAGGGGATTACAATAATGTTTTTCAGACTCCTAATCAAAATAGCAATCTTAATGTATTTAACTTTCCCAATATATACCCGCTGAATCATTCTATTAATACTCCTGTGAATACAGAAAATGATTTTGGGTTTAATGTTTCGGCGGGTGTAAATACTCTTGATTCTAATAATGTAACAGTGTATCTAGGATTGATTTTTCAGCCCGGTAGAACTGATTCACATAGAATCAGAATGCAAAAGATTGTTAAAGAAACAGAGTTATTAGAAACACAAAAAAAGATTGCTGAAGGACAACTGCAATTAGTGCAAAAACAAATTTCCGAAGCAGAATTGAAATTACAACAGTTGTCACCTGCAAATAATCAAAATCAGTAAAAATATAATACAGAAATAGGGAAATTTACTTTGGTGGGGTGGGTAATAGTATTACCCATTACCCATTACCCATTACCCATTACCCATTACCCATTACCTAACTTAATAGTGTTACCAATGAGAGTGAGACTTTCCTCAAATAAAGCTTCCCGTCCCCAGCGTTGTACCTGTTGACTTAACAAAGCTTCCGCTTTTTGTTCGGAAAGAGAACTTACCTGTTGAAACAACCCAGCCGACTGAGCGCCTCCATGGGTTTCCATTCGCATACAACCACCAGTTTCTGAACAAATTACAGTGCCACAATTGGCTTGAGGATTAGTAGAACTCAAGCGTAAACCAATTAAATCACCGACAATTTCCCCAATATCAGCAATGGGAACTCCTGCTAATTCGGCTTCTATGTGTCTTTGGTCTGGAGAGAGGAAATTAATGTATGTGATGTCATAATCACCTTTTTCCTGTCTATAGGCAACTGGTCGCCATTCCAAGCGACTAGCTAACCAACCTAAGTATAATAATGCTTGAGCAGCATTACCTTTTTCATAGTCAATCTTAACACGATCAATTTCCTTGAGGGCTGCACGACGGTTAGGCGCGTCATAAGCTTCTGCTGCTAATTCTTGCCATGCTGATAAACGTCGCCAATTCAAATCAGCCACAGGTATACCAGATTCTACTAATTGTTGCAAGCTGAGTAAATCATCTTCTGGTGTATTAAAGTTGCAAGAGTCAACAATGACATTATTGCATACCGATGCTAAACGCTTAAACAAAGGATTGGCAGCATCAGGTGTAGTTTTCCACCAGAGGAACTTAGGTAAACCACCAATTAACAAAGCCGGAATCATGCCTCCAATGCGTTCTAAAGCTGTAGCAGTACCAGTGAGGGTAATGTACTCACAACAGACAAGAGTGCTGGAAGATTGCTTTTGAATGGGACAATAGGCAGAAACTTGGGCTTTTACCCCTTCATCATCGCCGGCAATGGGACATAAAGCAATAATTCGGCAAGGGTTACGGGTAGCAATTTCATCAGCAATAGTGGGACTGGTAGGATTGAAAGTATACCCCATGGCCGTACCATGATTATCTCCATTTGGTCCTGTGTGCTGCTTTTGGAAATATTCAGCCCGTAAAGCAGTCAGAGTTTCCGGTGTAGCAATACCGCTTTCTGGAAGGTGGTGCTTTTTCTGGACTTCTTGCAAAGCTGTTTTAGTTTGGGGTCCGAGAATACCATCCACTGGACCATTATAAAAGCCGGTGGCGGTTAACAAATACTGAGTTTCTTCTGGTTCGTAAACTACTAAAGTAAATGTTGTGGCCCGGGTAGCAGCGGGTAAAGTACCGTCTTCCCCTTGAATACCGTAACTTTGCCAAACTTGATTCAGTTCTACCTCAATTTCTGTGAGGGAAACATCCTTGGGTGCTTGCAAAGAAAAAATCGTAGGTGCTTGAGAAACCATAGTTAATAGTGTTAGTTGTTAGTTACTAGTTGTCAGTTGTCAGTTATTTTGCTACTGACTACTGACCAATGACCAATGACTAATTAAAGTCTGCGCCAGCGGCGGCCGTCTTGGTTAATTAATAATTCGGCTTCTGCTGGTTCCCAAGTACCGGCTTCATATTGGGGAATATTCGCAGGATTACCTGGTAAATCCCATACAGACAAGGCAGGTGTAACTACTTGCCAAGCCGCTTCTACTTCGTCTGCCCGTGTAAACAAAGTTTGGTCGCCCATCATACAATCAAGGAAGAGACGATCATAGGCATCGGAAGTGGCGGAAATACCTAAAGAACCGTAGCTAAAATCCATATCTACGGCACGGGTACGGAAATCACCACCGGGCATTTTCACATCAAACCGGAGGGAAATACCTTCATTGGGTTGTATTCGCATGGCCAAAACGTTGGCGTTTGCTTGTTGAGCCGCAGAGGGGAACATTCTTGAAGGAACTTCGCGGAAGTGAATCGCAATTTCACTGACTTTTTTCGGCATCCGTTTGCCAGTTCGTAGGTAAAAAGGAACACCCTGCCAACGCCAGTTATCCACCATAAACTTCATGGCCACGTAGGTGGGAGTAGTAGATTCAGGATTAACACCTGGTTCAGTTCGATACCCTGCCACCTGTTGACCTTTCATCCAACCCGCGCTGTATTGTCCACGAATTGCTGATTTTGACAAATTATTAACATCAGCTAAACGAGTCGCTTGTAACACTTTAACTTTTTCCGTGCGGATACTATCAGCATCCATGGAGTTAGGCGCTTCCATAGCGGTTAAACAGTAAAGCTGCATGAGGTGATTTTGCAGCATATCCCGCAATGCGCCGGCAGTTTCATAATAACCCGCCCGGTCTTCTACTCCCACGGTTTCGGCGACGGTAATTTGCACATGATCTACAAATTGCCGATTCCACAAAGGTTCAAAAATGGCATTAGCAAAGCGGAAAACCAGCAAGTTTTGGACTGTTTCTTTCCCTAAGTAGTGGTCAAGACGATAAACTTGGTTTTCTTTACAAACCTTTTGTACTACTTGGTTGAGGTTTTGAGCGGAGGCTAAATCACGACCAAAGGGTTTTTCGATGACTAAACGCTGTTTGTCGGGGTCTTCTAGCATTCCCGCTAACCCTAGCTGTTTAATGGCTTCAGGGAAGAAATTAGGGGCAACAGAGAGGTAAAACATCCGGTTTCCCCTTGTTCCCCGTTTCTCGTCTAGTTCAGCTAATAGGGTTTTCAGTTTTTGGTATCCTGCGGGGTCATCTATATTCCCCGGACAGTAAAATAAACCTTGGGAAAAGTCCTGCCAAAGTTCACCTAGTTCTACATTAGCGTGAGCTTCTGCCATGCCTTTTTGCATTTGCTCGCGGAAGTATTCATGACTCCATTCCCGACGCGCTACACCCACAATGGTGGTTTCTGCGGGAATACGTCTTTCTCTCCGCAATTTGTACAGTGCTGGTACTAACTTACGCCAGGTTAGATCTCCAGAAGCACCAAAGATGACGATAATTTGTGGTTCGGGCATCCCTTGCTGTTGTAGACCAACGCGCAATGGATTTTCTAGCAAACTGACCATAGGATTTTAGATTTTAGATTTTAGATTTTGCAAGAGGTAAAGGGCAAGTTCCTAAATTCCCCAATCTCCTCTATAGGTGAGAATAGCTTGACTTGACCTTTTAAAGAGTTCATGAGTGACACAGAAAGGACGCAGACACGATAGGATTTTGGATTTTGGATTTTGGATTTTGGATTTTAGATTTTGAAAGATCGCAGGTGTATAAAGTCTAGAATTTAAGTTACAGCCGTTTTTAAGCAAAAGTGCTATAAAAATAATCTATCTGTGTGGGTTTAAACTCTTGATTTACCCGTCTGGGACTTCTATTGGTCGGGGCTGCATGGGTTGAGAAAACCCAACTCGCGGGAATGTTGGGTTTCACTTCTTTCTACCTAACCGATAATTTGCTTAATTTACAGCACTTTTAGCTGGAGTGAGGTACAATTTATGCGGGCAAGATGCCCGCACCACAAGAGTTTTATCATTAAGATCTGGAAGATCTGGACTTTAGAATACGGATAAATGCTGTAACTTTAATGACTTCTTGGCATAAAAGACATCACTTTTTCTACATCCTCTTTACTACCAATGATTAAAGGTGTCCGTTGATGCAGTTTTCTGGGAACTACATCTAAAATATCCATTGTTCCTGTGGTCGCTTTACCCCCAGCTTGTTCAATTAAAAACGCTAAGGGAGCAGTTTCATACAACAGACGTAATTTACCTTCTGGTTTTTGTAATGTTCCTGGGTACAGAAATACTCCACCCTGTAATAATATTCTGTGAATATCGCTCACCATTGCCCCACTGTAACGGGAACTATATCCTTCTGTACGATGAACATAACGAATATATTCTCTAAAGGGTTCATCCCATTGCCAGAAGTTACCATCATTAACACTATAGGTCGCGGCATGATTGGGCATTTTAATATTCTCTTCACAGAGAATAAATTCACCTAAACTAGGATCAAGAATAAAGGAATGCACTCCCGTACCTATGGTATACACTAGCATAGTGCTAGGTCCATATAGAATATATCCCGCTGCTAATTGTCTACGGCCATTTGTAAGCAAATCCTTAGCTTCACCATCAATATCTGCTCCTTCCTGTTGACGAATGGCAAAGATAGAACCTAAACTGAGATTATTATCTGTGTTTGATGAGCCGTCAATGGGGTCATAAAGCAGCGTATAACGACCAATGGGGCAATTTTCCGGGATATAGTAGGGTTTTTCCATCTCCTCGGAAGCCAGACGACAAACTAAGCCGCTTTGCTTGAAAACAGAGATAAATACTTCATTCGCGTAAACATCCATCTTTTTTACAGATTCTCCCTGGACGTTGACTTCTCCAGTAAATCCTAGCACCCCCTCCATTAAACCAGCCCGACTCAAACGACGAGCCACTAATTTACCCGCTAAAGCGATGCGATTCATCAGCGCACTTAAATCCTGAGCATCGTGTCCAAAACTATGTAATTGTTGGAGAACGTGGCGGGATAATGTTGTACAATCACGATCTAGAGCTTTATCTGTGGACAAATCCAAAGATTCTGATACTTGAGTCATATTAATTGCTGCTATGAGGTCGTGTTTATCTATGGCGATTTTTGGTCGTTGCTTCTATCTTAGAAAGGGAAATTGATAACTTAAAACTGATTTTATATAAACTAAAGAATTGAAATTTTGATTTTCTGATAAATAAAGAATCTGTGTGTCTTTAGACCGCAGAGTGTCAAAAACTTAACAGATTATATTATGATATGACCTGAAAAGAATGAACTTCTAAAACAGGACCAATCATTGCGGTTGTCATCAGATCATTTCTTACCTGTCCTGTGACTTTGGCTTTTTGTCCTGATTTGAGTAGATTTTTATCAGCACTTTTGGGGATTTGGTAAGTGACACCATCTTCTGTCACAAAAGCCCAGACACCAAGGCCAATATTTCGACGTTCAATAGTACCAGTAATTGTCACGTTCATAAAGTTTAATTGTTTAATTGTTTACTTGTTGAATTGTTTAATTTGTTACTTAATTATTTAAGATGATGACAATTCCTGAGAAAAGCATAATAATTGTGTAGTGTTTAACTGGTCACGGTAGAGGCATTTAAACTGATTAAAACCGGATTTTTGACAGATTTCTTGGATAGTTTGTTGAGTTTCGGGAAAATCGCTGGTGGAAATATGCTCCTGAACCATTGAATACTCTTCTGGGGTGAGTAAAGACCAGTATTTTTGCACATTATCTAGGTAGCGGAGAATGTAACTATCTCGGTCTTCTGTTTCTTGACGAATAATATCAATTAATATCAAAACACCTCCCGGAATCAGTAGATTTTGTAGCTGGTTAATAAAATGCTCTTTTTGCTGAAGCTGAAGATGGTGCAGCGCGAAGGAGATGAAAATTACATCAAATCTATGCTCTTGATCTGATGCCAAAAAAGGAACTACTTCTGAGAAATCTCCCTGAATTAAAGTTATGTCACAATTAATCTTTTTTAAATTCTCTTGGGCAATTTCTAATGCAGCTATGGATAAGTCTACACCATGATAGGAGGTAATATTAGTATTTGATAATACCAGACTAGTGAAACTGGCATCACCACATCCTAAATCAAGCATTTTAAAGGGTTTTTGAAAGTTACTAACAAGAAATTTATGTAGTATTCCATAAATTTCATTATGACTCATGTAATTATTGTTGAGTACCTTTTGATAAATTTTCCACTGCTTGTTAAAAAACTCTTCTACTAGCAAGGATTCATTTTCACCATTTTTTAGCTGTGTCATAATTGTGAGTTTTGGGGGAAGACGTTTTTTAACAGATTTTAACGGAACTATGGAAACAGATCGCCAGTAAATGAGCTACAAATATCATATTATAGACAGGGAACAGGGAACAGGGGACAGGGGACAGGGAACAGGGAACAGGGAACAGGGGACAGGGGACAGGGGACAGGGGACAGGTGACAGGGAACAGGGAACAGGTGACAGGTGACAGGTGCTACGCCACGGGGACAGGAGACAGGGGACAGCTAAATAATAGGGTGTGTTAGCTGTATTCGTAACGCACCATTGGTATAGACTTTGGGTGTAGGATGGCGATAGCGAAGCGCTGCTGCAAGCAGTTCGCTACATTCTACCTATATAATATAGTAACGCACCATTTTAAATCAGGGAACTCTTAACTGGGAACTCTTAACTGGGAACAGCTTTTTGAGTAGGTAAAAACTTTAGGTGTAGCATAGCGATAGCGAAGCGCTGCTGCAAGCAGTTCGCTACATCATAACTATATAATATAGTAACGCACCATATTAAATCATTATCCTGTACATCCTTTCATCCTGGATATCCTGATTCTGACAAATGTAAAAGCATGAATGTTACCAGAGTATTATGTATGTGACACTAACTAACACACATTAAATCTAAAAATATACGGTTGTAGTTCTGATTTTAATCCATTAAAATCTTATTAAGACCAGGTTTTGCGTGAAGTTGCTCATTTTCTACGAAATCAGAAGCCCTACCAGGTGCAAAGGAAAATTATGTCTAACAACTCTTTCCTCCGTCAAACCGCAACAACAATTGTTTTTATTGATGCCTCCCTTTCCGACTATCAGACCCTGCAAGCAGGAATTATCGAAGGCGTAAAAACAGTTATTATTTCCCCAGAACAAGACGGAATTGAGCAAATTAGCCAAATTTTACAACAACATCCCCACATCACCACCATTCACATCCTTTCCCACGGTGCGCCTGGATGCTTATATTTAGGCAATAGTCAATTAAACTTAACTAATATTCATAATTACACCCAACAATTACAACAGTGGCAACCTCAGAATATTTTACTATATGGTTGTAACGTCGC